>NZ_JBLRWA010000009.1:0-276503 GCF_048159585.1 Kitasatospora sp. SC0581
CTGACCGCGGGGCAGGCCGGTGACAGCCCGCAGTTCGTCCCCGTGCTGGAGAAGGTCCGCGTCCGTGGGCCCGTCGGTCGCCCCCGCACCCGGCCCGGCGCGGTCGCCGCGGACAGGGCGTACTCGTCCCGCGGCAACCGCGCCTACCTGCGTAAACGCCGGATCAAGGCGGTCATCCCGGAGAAGAGAGACCAGGCCGCCAGCAGGAAGAGGAGGGGCAGCAGGGGTGGCCGGCCGGTCGGCCACGACGCGGATCTCTACAAGGAGCGCAACACCGTCGAGCGCCTGATCAACAGGCTGAAGGCCTGGCGAGGCATCGCCACCCGCTGCGACAAGAAGCCCGAAAGCTACCTCGCCGGCCTCCACCTCCGCGCCTCGATGATCTGGGTCGACGACCTCCTGCGAGACGCCGACTGATCGCAACCTCACACAGGCCCTAGGCGGTGCGGGACCGCAGCTCGACACCGTGCCCGGACATGCGGGCGACGATGCCGTGGTCGGTGACGGCCACGGACCGGAGCGCGAGCCCCTCGGGCAGGTCGTCGAGCGGGGTCCGGCGCTCCAAGGCCCTCGCCAGCAGCGTTCGTGCGGCCGGGGAAACGTTCTCGGGGAGCCGGACGTCGTCGAGTCCGACGGCGTCCGGAGCGGCGACGCCGACATGGGCGGAGGCGGTGACCTGCCCGAACAGCGGCAACCGGGCGGTCGCTGCCACCCGGTCGTCACCCTCGCCCCGGCCGATGGCGACCCCGTAGAAGGCCGAGAGCTCGTCGTACGCGACGGTCGCCGTGACCTCCGCCTCGTCGGCCCGCTCCCCGCCGTCCCGTTCCCGGTGCACTCCTCGCAGGTGGACGGCAACGTCCTCGACGGTCAGGACGCGGCCGTCCAGGTCGGCCGGCACGCGTGCGGCGTCGATGTCCGCCTCGGTGACCACTCCCCGGGCCAACTGCAGAGACACGGGGAAACCGTGCACGCGCACCTCGGGAGCGGCTGCGAGGCCGAGGTTCCGACGAGCCGAGTCGGCGATGCGCTCCTGGGTGTACTGCGTGGCCAGTACCTCGCCGCCGCCGGCGGCGGCGAGCAGCGTCAGGGCCACCGCGATCCACCTGTTGCGGCGGCGCTTGAGGCGCGGCGCCCGGCCGTTGACCGGTTCGTGCATGTTCTCTCTCCTCTGCGGTAATGGCCTGGTCCGACCGCGGTGTCGGACAGCGGCGGTGTTGGTTCGTCAGTGACGGACCGGCGACGGGGGGAGCACCGGGCCGGGACCGGTGCTCGTGCGCGGTGCCGAGGGGCTGGGTCCGCTGCCCGTCGGGGTGCGCGGGGAAGGGCGGCGCGGACCTCGCGCTGGAAGCGGCTCCGGGCGACGTCGTCGAGGGCGAGCCGCGGGTGCATCGGCTTCACGGCGACCGTACGGTGCGGGAGCAGGTCGTCGGCCGACCGGACCTCGCCCGCGCCGCCGCGGCCGATCACCCCGCGCAACGCGTACCCGCCGCCGGTCAGGCCGGCCCACTCGTCGTAGGGGATGTACGGCATGGCGGCGTCTGCGGTCCTACTGTTGATCGGGTCAGCTGCCGAACGGACGGTCACATCTTTCGACGGACCGTCACCGGCGGTGCGGGAGGGGCGGGTTCAGTCCGACGTCGGCGGTGTTCTCGGCGCGCGGAACAGGCAGCCGACGGCTGCGGCCAGGACGATGGCACCGACCGCGACGAGCGAGGCCGACAGTCCGTCCATGAAGGCGGCCTTGACGCCGTCCGCCAGGGCCGCTCCCCCGACGCCGAGCCGATCGGCGACGTGCAGGCCCGCGGCGGCGGAGTCGCGCGCGGCCGAGGCCGCCTCGGCGGGCAGCTGGTCGAGGGAAGCGGGGAGGCTGGATCGGTAGTGGCTGCCGTAGATCGAGCCCATGAGGGCGATGCCGACGGCTGAGCCGACCTCGCGGGTGGTGTCGTTCATCGCGGAGGCGACGCCCTGCCGGCCGCGGCCGAGCGAGCCGGTGATGGCGGAGGTGCCCACGGCCCCGGACAGGCCGATGCCGAAGCCCGCCAGGACGAGCCCGCCGAGGAAGGGCAGGTAGCCGGAGTCGACGTCGATCCGGGAGATGACGAACAGGCCGGCGCTCAGCAGGGCCAGGCCGGCGGCCATGGTGACCTTCATCCCCACCCGTCGCACCAGGCGGGGGGTGAGCTGCGAAGTGGGCAGGACGACCACGGCGACGGGGACGAGGGCGACGGCGGCCTTGAGCGGGCTGTAGCCGAGGATGAGCTGCAGGTATTGCAGGCCGACGAAGAAGAACCCGAAGACGGCCATGAACTGTACGAGGACGGTGATCGCGCCGGCCCGGAAGCCGCGGATGCCGAACAGGGCGGGGTCGAGGAGCGGGTGCTCGTTGCGCAGGCCGAGCCAGGCGTACGCGGTGAAGGCCAGAACCGTGACGACGAGTGCGGCGACGGCCGGGGGCTGCGTCCAGCCCTGCTCGTTGCCCTCGATGATGGCGAAGACCAGGGTGCCGATCCCGAGCGCGGTGCAGACGGCCCCGGGCACGTCGGGCGGCTCGGGGTGCGGGTCCTTGGTGTCGGGCGCCAGGAGGATCCCCGCCAGCGCGGCGACCAAGGCGACCGCGGCGCCGGTGACGAAGATCGACCGCCAGGAGTACCACTCCAGCAACGTCCCCGCGGCGAGCATGCCGAGGATGGCGCCGGCCGCCGCGAATCCCGACCAGGTAGCCACGCCCTTGGCCCGCTGCTCGGGCGGGAAGGCGGCCGTGATGGTGGACAGCGTGCCCGGCATGATCATCGCGGCGCCGATCCCCATGACGACCCGCCAGACAATGAGCGTGGTGGTGGAGTCGGCGAAGGAAGCGGCCAGGGAGGCGGCACCGAAGACCACGGTGCCCGCGACGAGGACGTTGCGGCGCCCGAGCCGGTCGCCGATCGCGCCGAGGGGCAGCACGAGCGCGGCCAGGGCGACGGTGTAGGCGTCGGCGATCCAGGTCAGCGAACCGTTGGTGGCCGACAGGTCGAGCGCCAGGTCCGGCAGTGCGAGGTTGAGGGCGGAGACGGAGGCCACGACGAGGACCAGGGCCAGGCACATGGCGGCGAGTACGCCGTTGTGGCCGGCCCGGCCGGCCGCGACGGCGCCGAGGCTCTCCCCCGCCCGGTCGTCGGTCTGGTGTTGAGGGATGGTGGACATGGGGAACCTGTCTCGGTCGATGCTGTGCTGAGAGGGCCCGAGGGGCGGACGCGCCGCGGGTGCACCGGGCCGCACGGAACGGACGCACCGCGATCGGGCGGGCGCCTCACAGCAGCAGGGTCGGGAGGCGACGCTCGGGCGGGGACGCGCGCTTCGGTGTCGGAACGGCCGACGGCCCCGGACGCGTACGGGGTGGCACCGGGCGGGTCCGGGCCGGCGGCACGGCCCTGCCCGGTTCCGGCCGGGTCGGCGGCCGGGCGGCGCGGGGAGCCGGCCGCGGAGTCGCGCGACCGGCCGGGCTCACTCCTCCTTCTCCGCCGCCATGCGTGTAGCCGCCTCGTAGACGAGCCGGGCGTGCAGTTCGAACATCGCGACCAGGTCGACGCCGTCCCCGTTGATCTCGCGCTGGACGAACAGTCCGTCGGCACCGGCGACGGCATAGGTCGTGAGCAGGCGGACAGAGTCCTCGTCGAGGTCCGGGACGAGCTCCCGGGCCATCTCGGCGATCTTCGCGCCCGCGATCTCACGGACCTGGAGGAACACCGTCCGGCCCCGGGGTTCCGTGGGGCGCCGCTCCAGCGCGAGCATCAGCCCGAACCGGAGGAAGTCGGGAGCGTCGATCAGCGACTTCGCCACGCTCACCGCCATGGCGGTGACCCGCTCCAACGGAGTGCCCGCTTCCTCGCCCGGCAGCTCGACGGCAGCCAGCCAGGTCGCGAAGCTGCGTTCGATGACCGCGGCGATCAGGTCGTCCTTGTCCTTGAAGTGCCAGTAGATCGAGCTGGCGGGCAGCCCGCACTTGGTGCTGACGGCCGCGATCGAGGTGCCCTCGTAGCCGCGCTCGCCCGCGATCTCCACGGCGGCGTCCAGGATGCGCTGGCGCGACTCCACCCCGTTCGCGCGCTTCTTGCGGGTCGTCTGCGGCCCGGCCATGGCGGGTGCCTCCTCGTGTTCGGGTGCGTTCGACTGTCGTCGACGGCGATCCTACTGCAGCGTTCACTCCAATTGGAGCGATCACTACAGCAAGTGTGCCACAGTGCGCTCGCCGGCGCGCTCCGCCTGCCGGATCGGCCGAGCGCGTCCGGCTCGGGGGTCAGCCCGTACGGGCCCCGAGCCGGGCGGCCAGCGCCGGGAACTGGGCCAGCGCATTGCCCCGCTCGACAGCCAGGCGCTCGTCGGGACCGAACGTCTCGTCCAGTTGGGGCGCGGGATCTCCGGCCCCCAGGAACAAGGGACTGCTGAACGGCCAGTCGGTGGCGAACAGGATGTGCTCGGCGCCGGCCAGCTCCCGCACCGACTTCATCGCCTGGGGCGCCGGCGAGAGGGCCGTGTCGTAGAAGAGGCCGCGGAACTGCGCACTGCTGTCCGCCGACCCGGAGGCGCCGAACCGCTGGGCGAGCTCGGGGGTCAGCGTCAACAGGCTCGCACGGTAGGAGATGTAGGGCAGCGTGCCGCCGGCGTGGGCGGCCAGCCAGCGGATGCGCGCGTGCCGCTCGTACACCCCCTTGTAGAGCATGTTGACCAGCGCTCGCGTGGTGTCGAACGTGAACTCGTAGAGGAAGGGCGGCAGCCCCAGGTCGGGATAGGCCGAGGGGGTCACCGGATGGACGAACACCATGGCCCGCAGGTCGTCGAGTTCGCGCAGCAACGGCTCGAAGACGGGATCGCCCAGGTAGGTCCCGCCGTAACTGCTGAACAGGCCCACGCCGTCCAAACCGAGTTCACGCACCGCCCTCCGGGCTTCCACCACCGCGTCGCCCACGTCCATCGCGGTCACCCTGCGACCCAACGGCAGGACCGCGAAGCCGCCGAAGCGCCCCTGGCGGTAGGTGGATCCGCAGACGAGCTCACGGCTCATGTAGGTGTTCAGGCGTCGCGCCATGGCCAACCGGTCGGCGGCGGCATCCAGATAGGTGACCCCTGGCTCGGAGACGGAGACCACCTGCGCCTCGATGCCGTAGCGGTTCATGAAGTCGACCGCGAGGGCCGGGCTCCACACCGGGACCGGCACTCCGCCGATCTCGACGATGCCGTGCGCGGCGAGGGACTGCCGGTAGAAGTCCGGGAGCAGGTGGCAGTGCACGTCGATGCGGCCCCGGCCGCGCGTCACGGGCGACCGCGGCGCCGGGTCGGGCGATGCCGCGCGGGCCGGCGTCGGATCGAGCGCCGCGGTGGCGACGGCGAGCGGCAGGGCGGCCTTGAGGAGCCTTCGGCGCCCCGGACTTGGGGCATTCTCGGTTTCGGTGTCGGTCATTACGCGCACCTCCTGTGGGCAACGGGACGCAGCATGAACCGTTGGCGGGTCGTCATCGGCACCAAGCAGGCATGCCGGACCAGCGGGTCTGCGTCGCCACGGACGCACCCGTTCATGTAGCGGTCACTACAGACTCATGTAGTGACCGCTACGGTAAGAGGGGCGAAGGTCGGAGTCAATGGGCAGGGCGCGGCGAGATCCGGTCCAGGGGACCATGCAGGGCGCACCGCCCACCGCCGCTCTCTCCGGATCCCGGTGCGGGCCGCCACACCGCCCTGCGGGCAGCTCACTTCAGCCGACAGGTCTTCGACGACTTGCCACTGCGACACGAGCGCCCAGGTACGTAGAGCCCACCAGGCGCGGCCGCTGCTACCGATCCGCCGACTTCGCCCGGTGGGCGGCGATCAGGTCGCGGTACCAGGTGTACGAGGCCTTCGGGGTGCGCCGCTGGGTGGTGAAGTCGACGTGGACGAGGCCGAAGCGCTGGTGGTAGCCCTCGGCCCATTCGAAGTTGTCGAGGAGGGACCAGGTGTAGTAGCCGCGGATGTCGATGCCTTCGGCGGTGGCTTGGGCGAGGGCGTCGAGGTGGGCGGACATGAAGTCGATGCGGGGCTGGTCGGGGGTGGTGGACTCCTCGACGGAGCAGCCGTTCTCGGTGATGGTGAGGGGTGGGAGGGCCTTGCCGTACGACTCGCGGAGGTTGAGGAGGAGTTGGCGGAGGGCGTCGGGGACGACGGGCCAGCCGAAGGCGGTGTGGGGGACGTCGGGGATGTCGACGAGGTCGAAGGGGAGGCCGGGTTCGGTGGGGGCGGCGACGCGGGTGGGGTTGTAGAAGTTGAGGCCGAGGCCGTCGAGGCCGGGGGTGTGGATGAGGTCGAGGTCGCCGGGGTGGACGGCGCCGAAGATGTCGTCGGGGACGCCGAGGGCGGTGAGGTCGGGGTAGCGGCCGAGGAGGACGGGGTCGGTGAACAGGCGGTTGTGGAGGGCGTCGTAGGCCTCGGCGGCGGCGAGGTCGGCGGGTGAGGGGGTGGCCGGCTCGACGGGGGTGAGGTTGTTGGAGAGCATCGCCTCCAGGCCGCGGTCGTGGAGGACGGTGGCGGCCAGGCCGTGGGCGAGGAGCTGGTGGTGGGCGGCGGGGAGGGCCTCGAACATCAGGGTGCGGCCGGGGGCGTGGGTGCCCAGGGCGTAGCCGAAGACGGTGTGGACGAAGGGCTCGTTGAGGGTGATCCAGGCGGGGACGCGGTCGCCGAGGCGGTCGGCGACGATCCCCGCGTACTCGGCGAAGCGGTACGCGGTGTCGCGGTTCAGCCAGCCGCCGTGGTCTTCGAGGCCCTGCGGGAGGTCCCAGTGGAAGAGGGTGGGCAGCGGGGTGATGCCGGCTTCGAGGAGGGCGTCGACGAGGCGGTCGTAGAAGGCGAGGCCGGCGGCGTTCACGGCGCCCGCGCCGGTGGGCTGGACGCGGGACCAGGCGACGGAGAAGCGGTAGCCGTCCAGTCCGAGGCCCTTCATCAGGGCGATGTCCTCGGGGTACCGGTGGTAGTGGTCGCAGGCCACCGCGCCGGTGTGGCCGTCGCGGACGGCGCCGGGGCGGACGGCGAAGGTGTCCCAGACGGAGGGCCCGCGGCCGTCCTCGTTCACCGCCCCCTCGATCTGGTAGGCGGCGGTGGCGGCACCCCAGCGGAACCCCGCCGGCAGGTCGAAGCGGTCCGGCATGACAGCCTCCTGACGGAAACATGAGGGGAAGTCATGTTACCGGCGCGGCGCCGAAACACCAGAGTGGGACGACGGAAGGGACCGGAGCCCCGCAGAGGGCCTCGGTCCCTTCCGTCGTCCGGTGGCCAGGGGGTGAGGGACTCACCCAGGACCTGTCACCACACGTCGGCGAGCTCCCGCAGCAGTTCGACCACCCGTGCCGTCTGCACCGGCCCGAGCCGCGGGTCCGGCGCCACCGAGGTGAAGACCAGGGCCAGCATCACCGCCGCGTCCAGCCGGTAGAGGAGGTCGGCCGCGGGGGTGACGGAGGGCTTCCCGCCGGCGGCCTCGTAGCCCTGGCGGATCGCCCGCTCGTCCAGGCCGTTCTCCGGGATGAGCGCGTACTCGGACATCCGCGCCAGTTCCATCGCGGGGTCGCCGATCAGCACGTTGGACCAGTCGATCAGCGCGGCCACCCGCCCCTGGCTGCACAGCAGGTTCTGCCGGCGCAGGTCCAGGTGGAGCAGCGCCGGCTCGGCCGACGTCTCGGCGAGCCGGGCCGCGATCGCCGCGCGCTCGGGCAGCTCGCCCAGGCCCGGGCGGAGGTCCAGCAGCCTGCCGAACCGGTCGGGCAGCCGCTGCGCCAGCAGGTCGGGGACGGGCCGGCCGTACTGGACGACGGGCGCCAGGTCCGGGGCCGGCTTGGCGTGCAGCGCCGCGAACAGCGCCCCGACCTCGGACCAGTCCGGTGCCTGGGCGTCGGAGTCCACGAAGGCCGAGAGCAGCACCGGCGTGCCGGTCCGGGTGTACTCGATGCCCAGGGCGCGGGCGACCGGGAAGCCGTCCGGGGCCAGCCACTGGGTGATCCGGAGTTCCTGCTCCAGCAGGCCGTCCGCGCCGACGCCGACGTTGTTCGCGGTGTGGAACGTACGGGCGCGCGGCACGCGCAGCACCACGTCCTCGTGCGCCGCGCCGCTCAGCGGGCTCGCCCGGTAGACGAGGAACTCCACGCCGCTGCTGAGCACCACGGGTGGGGTGTAGCCGAGCGAGCCCGCGAGTTCGGCGAGCCCGTCCGTGACGTCCTGGTCGATCAGTTGTCCAGTGGCGGGAAGCCTCACCAGAAACCTTCCTCTGTTTGTCATTTGACGGCCAGGAAGCCCTCGAAGCAGGTGTACTTCTGGGCCGTCATGGCCTGGCCGGACCCGGCCCTGCTGCCCTGGCGACGCTCCGCCAGGGTGCGGATCAGGGTACCGGTCGAGCAGCCCACGTCGAGGAGGAGGCCGTCCTCTACGACGATGCCGGCGTAGTGCCGGGCGACCAGCTCCGGCAGTTGCGGGAACTCCCTCGGCCGGCAGCGGGGCGATGCTCGTGTGGGTCTGGAGGTCGCGGACGGCGTGGCAGTCGCCGATGACGGCCGGGAAGTCGCCCGTGGCGAGCTGGTTGGTGCTCTCCTGGGGCGGCGCGCCGGATTCCGCCGATTCCGCCACGCTGCCGTGTCGCCGTACTGCCGCGCCGACCCGGTTCGGGACCCACCCGGGCCCGTCCTCCCGGTGGGGCGGGAGGACAGGCCCGGGTGGGTCAGCGGTGGGTCAGCGGGGATCAGTGGCGGGTCAGTGACGGACCGGCGGCGGCAGCTGCCGCTCCCGGACGGGCGCGGTGAAGGCGACCGGACCGGTGCTGGACGGGGTGCTGCCGCCGCGGACGGGCAGGCCGCCCTCGACGGCGTACATGGCCTCGTCGTAGGCCTGGCCGTCGGCCGGGGCCCTGCCGACCGCGAAGATCGCCACCGCCTTGCCGTCGAGGACGGAGGTGGAGAGGTAGTCGCCGACCATGGCGCCGCCTCCGGTGGCGGCGATCCGGGACAGCGGCATCGGGCCGGCGACGGTCCGCGGCGCGCTCCAGGTGGCGCCGCCGTTGGCGGAGGATATGAAGCCGACCTCCAACTCGCAGGTGGCGTCCATGCAGTCGGCGTTCGGGTAGAAGTAGTAGTACAGCCCGAGCTTGGCGCTGTGCCCGGAGGTGGCGCGGTCGACGCCGAGGCCGGGGAGGAAGTGGTCGGCGCCGCTGGTGGTGGCGTCGATCGGCACCCGGGTCACGGCGGACCAGGTGGTCCCGTCGGTCGAGGTCGCGTAGACGATGTCGTTGCCCGGGCAGCCGGCCCGGAACCGGCAGTCCTGCCAGGCGACGTAGACCCGGCCGGCGCCGTCGATCTCGGCCGAGGGCAGGCCCTCGCCGTCGCGCAGGCCGCCCGCGACGCCGTGCGCCACGACGTCGGCGACCAGGACGGTGGAGCCCCAGGACCGGCCCCCGTCGGTGGAGTTGAAGGAGCGGATCGAGGTGGTGTCGGTCGAGAAGGGGACCACGACCCGGCCGTCGGGCTGCACCAGCGGCTGGCCGCCGAGGCCCAGGTTGACGCCGGACGGGCCCGACGGGGCGGACCAGGTGGCGCCGCCGTCCCGGGAGGCGGACATCACCACCAGGTTGTCGGAGGAGGGGATGTCGACCTCGATGTAGCAGGTGCCGAAGTACGGGCTGGACGGGGTGTTGTCGCAGACGATCCACTCCTTGTCGTAGCCCTGGCCGTCGAAGCCGACCGCCCGCACCGGGTCCTGCCAGCGCAGGCCGTCGGCCGAGCGGCTGACGGTCACCCCGACGGGGTTGATCGCCGCGTCGATGACCAGGCCGGCGATCATCCAGGTGCCGTGCCTGGCGTCGTAGGCGATCGAGGGGTCGGAGGCCCGGGCCCAGTTGCCGCCGCCCTGGTGGGTGGTGATGCCGGGCAGGATGCCGTGCCGCCAGGTGGCGCCGCCGTCCCGCGAGGTGTTCCAGCTGAGGGCGGCCGAACCGCCGGCGGGGAACCGGCCGACCTGGGACGAGGAGACGATCGTGCCGCCGTAGGCGAAGGTGTCGGGCTCCACCTCGGTGGCGTGCTGGCTTCCGGTCCCGGTGTCGGTGAACGGGTCGGCGCTCACCTGCAGCAGGCGCGGTCCGCCGCCGTCGACGGTCAGGGCGTACGGGGCGGCGCCGGCGGCCGGGGCGGCGTTCCAGGCCGCGCCGGTCAGGACGAGGGCGGCCGCGGCGGCGACGGCGAACGGCCGCCGCCAGCGGGCAGGGGTGCGCGGGTGCTTCATCCGAAGCTCCTTCGCGTGGGGGGAAGGTACGGACGACGAGGGGCGGGCCGCGGTCCGAGGGCGCGGCGACCCGCCCCGGTTGGCGCGTGCGGATCGGAGGAGTCCGGCGCCGTCGAGGCTCGTGGGGGCGACGCCGCCCGATCGCGTGCCGCGCGCAGAAGTGCACACGTGTTCGCAAATCGGAAGTGTGAGCCGGATCATGACATCGCACAAGATGTGCGACCAAAACGGAACGGCGCCTCGCGGACCGTCGGATCCGGTGCCCCTCCCCCGGCGCGGGGCGGCGCCCCCGTGCACGTGAATACTGGCTGGTTGTCATCCGTTTTCCGTGGCTGGGGCGTCCTGAAGGCATGAAGCGCGAATCGATCCTCCCGGGGGGCTCCGGATCCGACCCGTTCGACGAGTTCGTCGTAGCCCGGTACCAGGCCCTGCTGCGGGGGGCGTACCTGATCACGGGTGACGTCCACGACGCCCGGGACCTGCTGCACGACGCCCTCGCGCAGGTGTACCCGAAGCGTTCGACGATCCGGGACACGGCCGCGACCGAGGGGTACGTCCGCAGGACGATGGTCCGCACCCACGTCTCGCGCTGGCGGCGGACCAGACGCGAAGTGCTCACCTCCGCGCTGCCGGACGGACCGGCGGCCCCGGAGGGCGAACGGGACGACCAGCTGGCGGCGGCACTGGCCGGACTGCCCAAGCGGCAGCGGGCCGCCGTGGTGCTGCGCTACTACCTGGACCTGCCGGTCGCTCAGGTGGCGGAGGAGCTGGGGTGCTCGGTGCCCACGGCGAAGACGCACCTGGCGCGCGGGATCAAGGCGCTTCGACAGGACATGGAAAACGTGAGGGAGCTGGTAGGCCGTGAGCGCTGAGGACAGGTTCGAGGAGGAGCTGGTCACCCGGCTCGGAACACACGCGGCAGGGATCGCCGGCACCCCGCCGCTGGCCGAACTGCACCGGGCCGGGCGTCGGCGCGCCCGGCGGCAGGCCGCCGTACGGGGGGTGACGGCGGCCGCGGTGCTGGTCCTCGGAGCGGGAGCGCTGACGCAGCTCGGTGGCGGCGGCCCCGGGAGCGACCGTACGGGGGCGGCCGGGACGGGCCTCAGCGTGCTGACTCCGACGGCGGGGGCGACGGCGCCGGGGCACACCGCCGTGATGCTGAACTGTGTGAACGGGCCCACCTCGATGCGGACACCGGGCTGGCACCAGCACTCCAGCCGGCAGCCCTGGGAGACGCCGTCGGCGATCACCTCGTCGGGCTACTCGTCGTCGTGGACGCCGCCGCCGGGCTCCCCTTGGTTGGGCCTGTTGTCGCCTGCCACCCTTCCGCCGGGACACTCGTCCTCGGACGTCCCGTCGACAGGCACGCCGTTCTCCGGCCTCCCGTCGTCGTCCGGCTCGCCGTCGTCCCTGCCCACGGACTCGGCCTCGGGCTCGGGCTCGGGCTCGGGCTCGCCGTCGTCGCTGTCGTCGGAGGACCCGGCGGAGGCCCGTGTGACCCGGGCGGGTGAGTCCATCGAGGCGCTGGCGATGACCGACTACCCGGACCACTACTTCGGCACGTGCCGCGACAGGAACACGGGCACGCTCTACGTGATGCGGGTTCCCGGCAGCGGCCTGGACGCCGCCGTGACCGCGAGGGCGGCCGACTGGCCCACGGTGAAGGTGCGGTTCGCCGACGCCGCGGGCTCCCGCGAGCAGCTCATGACCGTCCTGAACCGGATCCGCGCGGACACCGAGGAGTGGCGGGCCAGGGGCGTGGTGATCGACGGGCTGACGCTCGCCATCGACGGCACCGGCGTCGTGGTCGACACCCCGCAGTGGCAGTCCGCCGAGGCGGACATCAAGGCGAAGTACGGGGCCCTGGTGGCCGAGGTCCGCTAGCGACCCTTCTTTTCAACGTCATTGGCCACCAAGGGACTTGGACCAGGTCCGGAGGGCGGTGTCACCGATCGGGTCGGTGGCTCCGCCGTCCGGCGTGTCCGGGTTCCGGCGCGCTCACTCGTGGGCGCTGATCTCGCCGCCGGCGCTGAGCACGATGGAGACGCCGTTGGCGTCGACCCCGACATCGTGCTGGTTCGCCTCCAGCGTGCCGTACACCGCGTTCTCGTTGCCGAGGATCTCCGCGCGGTACCGGAGTTCGCCGACCTTCGTGACCTTGGCCGTCCAGCCGCCCGCCAGCTTGAAGGTGCCCGGCCCCTGGTGGCTGCCGCCCATCCAGGAGCGGATCCGGCCGTCCAGCGAGAGCATGACGAACATGCCGTTGGCGTCGAGCCCGTCGTCGTGCTCCTTCGTCTCCATGGTGGCGAGGACCTGACCGGCGTTGACGATCTTGGCGGTGTAGTGCTGGTTGCCGAGGTCGTGGATCTCGGCCTTGCTGCCGTCCACCAGGGTCTCGGTACGGACCCCCTGGCCCACCTTGGGCGGGGTGGCCGACGTGGTCGCGGCGTGCCCGCTGGGCGCGGCGGCCGGAGGGGTGGCGCCGCGCGTGCCGGTCGGGGTGGGCGCGGCGGAGGCCGTGGCCGGAGGCTCGGTGGCGGGCGCGGCGGGCGGCGCGGTGGCGGCGGCCGACGCGGTGGCCGGCGCGGCCGCGCCGGTCGCGCCCGACGTGGAGGAGCAGGCCGTCGCGGCGGGCACCAGCAGGGCCGCGGTCAGGACGGTTCCGGCCAGCGTACGGGCAGTGGTCGCGCGGCGGATCGTCGAGAAGGGCATGCGGTTCTCCTGAGCGAAGTGCGGGTGAGGAGCGCGCGGCGCCCTCTCCTGCGGGGACCGGAGGGCGGCTTCGCGTGCAGTTCGAAGGTAGTGCGAACAGTCGACGGAATGGAGCCTTCCGTGTCACCGGACTGCAACGCCCCTGGCCGCACGGCTCCGGTCACGCCGGCGCTGAGCCGTACTCAAATCCCCCGCCACCGCCGTCGGTACGGCCGTGCCGACGGGCGGTCAGCGCTTCGCGGTGGCGGCGGACAGCTGTCCGCGCACCCATGCGGGGTCGGGGTTGGTGTGCGGCCGGCCGGTCACGACGACGGTCGGCACGGTCTCGTTGCCGTCGTTGGCCGCGCGCACCACCGCGGCCGCCTCCGCGTCGCTCCAGATGTTCACCCAGTGCACCCGCCGGGCCGCCCGGCCCAGCCGGATCCGCAGCCGCAGGCAGTACCTGCAGCCCGGCCGCCAGTACACCACCGGCCGGCCGTCGGCCGCGCTGCGGCGCTGCGCCTCCGCCGCGCCGAGCGACTTCGGGAAGACCAGGGTCGAGCTCACGGCCGCGAGCCCCGCGAACCCCAGCAGGTACACGACGGCCGCTCCGCGGCTCCCGCTCAACACGAGTCCGCCCGCGACGGCCGCACCGCAGAGAAACAACAACAACGGCAGCATCCACACACGCATCATGGCGGCCCAGGCTATCCGTACACGGCCCCCGCCGCTCCACTCCCCCGGCTGTGCCGCGCGAGGGCCTTCGACACTCGAATCAACACCCTTGCAAGGAACTGATGGTGACGCTGCGTCAGGACATCTCGCGATGGCTCGGCGGACCGCCGGGAAGCCCGAGGGCCGAGGTCAGGCGAGGTCGCGCCGACGGCGGAGCGAACCGGCCGTCAGGATCACCGGGCCGGCCAGGCTGCACACCGCCAGCAGGAGCAGCGCCGTACGCGGCCCCCAGGCCGTGGAGGCGGCACCGGCCAGCAGCGCGCCGACCGGGATGGAGCCCCAGGAGACGAACCGGACGGTGGCCATCACCCTCGGGAGCAGCTCCGGCGGAGTGTGGGTCTGCCGGTAGGTGCGGGCGACGATGGTGGTGACCACGACGCCCGCCGCGAAGCCCGCGTTGCCGAGGGCGAAGAGCAGCACCGCCCACCCCGAACCGGCCGCCGGGAGCAGGAAGGTGACGAGCGCGGCGATCCGTGCCGACCACCGCAGGGCCCCGCCGCTGCCGATCCGGGAGACCACCCGGGGCGTCAGGACGGCGCCGACCAGGCTGCCCAGGCCGCCGGTGGCCATCAGCGCACCGACGGCCGCGGCCGGGGCGTCGAGGGCGTCCACCAGGAACACCGGAGTGAGCGTCATCAGCCCGCCGGAGACGAAGTTGACCGCGGTGGCGTAGGCGGCACACGGCCCGATCACCGGATGCCGGGTGACGAAGTGCCAGCCCTCGCGGATCTGCCTCCACATCCCCGCGCCGCCCGGCCGCGGGGCGGGCCGCTCCGCGCGCGGCAGACTGCGCAGCAGGGCCGCCGAGACCAGGTAGCTGACCGCGTCCAGCACCATCGCGGCCGCGCCGCCGACGAGTTGGACCAGCACCCCGCCCAGCGAGGGGCCGGCCAGTTCGGTCGCGGCGCTGCTGCCGGAGAGCAGGCTGTTGCGGACGGTCAGCTCCTCCTTGGCGACGATCGAGGGCAGGAAGGTGGAGTTGCCGACGTCGAAGACCACACCCGCCAGCCCGACCAGCAGCGCGACCACCACCAACTGCGGCAGGCCCAGTACGCCCAGGGCCGCCGCCACCGGCACCGAGGCCACCGCCGCCCCGCGCAAGAGGTCCATCGCCACCTGGGTGCCGCGCAGCGGGAGCCGGTGGACCAGGACCCCGGCCGGCAGTCCGACCAGCAGCCAGGCCAGGTACCCGGCGCCGGTGACCAGGCCGACCTGCCAGGCCGTCGCGTGCAGGGTGAGCACGGCGATCAGCGGCAGGGCCACGACGGACACCTGGTTCCCGAGCCGGCTGACCAGCGATCCGGTCCAGTAGCGCCAGAACACCCCCGCCGAGGTCCGGTGTCGCGCCTCCCCCTCCGCTGCGCGGTCCGCCGCGACCGCCGTCCGCGTCGTCACATCCATCTTCGGTCCGTCCCTTCCGTCGCAACCGGCCCACCCATCGCTCCCCTGCTTCCCCGGCGCCGGCGCTCCCGGCCGCACGCTGGAGTCCGGCGCCCATCGAGACCGCACGGCCGCACACACCACCCGCGAGGCCCCGGGCCACCCCACCGGCGCCCAAGTCACGGACCAGCCGGTCGCGTTCGCCGAGCACGCGGCGCCGCACCCGCCCACCGTCCGGGCCGCGGGCGTCGACCGGCCCGAACGGATCACCCTCGCGCCGGACGCCACCCGCACCATCCGTGGGGTCCGCTACCGGTGATCGACCCGGCGGGATCGGTGAAGGGCGCCCGCGGCCCGGTCGACGGGCTCACGGCACACTGACGGCGGGCCGTGACCGGCCCAGCCCTGACGCACCGGGCGTCCGCACAGCCGCCCGGGTCCTGACGCGTCCCTGCCCAACTCACCCGACGCCCACACCCCGAACGACCGAACACGCCACGGCCGTCACACCGAAACCCGGCCACCCCATGCGGTGGCCCGCACACCCGGCCGAACCCTGGCCGGATCCCGCCGCCGCCGGGGCCGCGGCCGCGCGCTCCCGCCGGTCACTCTCACGCGGCCGCCGCACCCGCCGCGCCGCGCCGCGCCGCCGATCCGACCGCAGCGCGACCGGACGATCCCGCCACCCGCCCCCGCGGCGCGGCCGTCCCCGCAGGAGAACCACCCGGAAGGCCCGCTTCCGGATTGTGACGTGCCCCTGTCTAGTTCGTTCCCGTCCCGGTGTGGTGGGATGAGCCTCACGGGGATGAACCGCTGACGGGGGTGTGTGCTGGTGCGGAATGGATGGTTGCGGGAGCTGGACGGGGACGCGGTGCGCCTGGCGGCCGTGGGGCTGGTGCGGCTGGGGGCGCAGGACTGGCTGAGTACGGAGGGCGGGGCGCCGGCCTGGGTGGGCGGGTTGCGGGCGGCCTCGTTCGCCGATGCCTGGCTGGCGTTCGGGGACGGGCCCGCGTCCGGGTTGCGGGCGCCCGCGCCGGAGGTGCTGCGGGCCGTCGTCGCCCGGGCCGCGGAGCTGGTGCTGCGCTCCTGCCGGGAGGACGGTCCGGCGGCCCTGGAGTGGCTCGGGCAGCGCTCGGCGGAGGCCCGGGAGCAGGCGCGTCGGGAGGGCGCCTCGCACCCGGCCGAGCCCTGTGCGCTGACCCTGGTGTGGCACGGGGTCCAGGCGCTGACCGCCGAGGACGGGCCGGATCACGCCCGCCGGATCGAGGAGCGCGCCGAGGCGTACGTGCGGGAGCGGCACTGCCGCCAGGACACCCTGGCGCTGGTGCTGTGCTGCACCCGGATCGCCGCGGCCGCGCTGGTGGAGCTGTGCGAGGGCGATCCGGAGCGGGTGGCCGGCCGGCTGGAGCAGGACGCGGCACGTTCCATGCCGCGCGCCGGCCGGGTGCCGCTGTGGGTACCGGGCCGACCGGCCCTGCCCGCCGGCTGACCGGGCCGACCGGGCCGACCGGGCCGGCTGGAACGCCGGCCGGCCCGGTCAGGCCGCGTCGAGCAGCCGGGCGACCTCCGTCATGGCCGCCCCCAGCGGCAGGTCGAGGCGGAGCCGGGCGAGTCCGTCGCCGCGTGTCGGCCCCTGGTTGACGATCGCGACCGGCAGCCGGGCCCGGGCGGCGCGGCGGACGAAGCGCAGCCCGGACAGGACCGCCAGGGACGATCCGAGGACCACCAACGAGCCCGCCGCGTCGACCAGTTCGTAGCAGTGCTCGACCCGGGGCGGCGGGACGTTCTCGCCGAAGAAGACCACGTCGGGCTTGAGCACGCCGCCGCACGCCGTGCAGGCGGCGACCCGGAAGCCGTCCACCGCGGACTGCGGCAGCCGCGCGTCGCCGTCGGGCCGAAGCTCCGCCCGGGCCGGCCGGAAGCCCGGGTTGAGCTTCTCCAGCCGTCCGTCCAGCTCGGCCCGGGTGCTGGTGCGGCGGCAGTCGAGGCAGACCACCCGGCGGAGTCCGCCGTGCAGCTCGACGGCCTCCCGGGTGCCGGCCGCGTGGTGGAGGCCGTCCACGTTCTGGGTGATGACCGCCGCGACGTGCCCGGCCCGGCGCAGCCGTTCCACCGCGTGGTGCCCGGCGTTGGGCCGGGCCCCGGCGATCGCGGGCCAGCCGGTGTGGCTGCGGGCCCAGTAGCGGCGCCGGGCCTCCGCGCTGCCGGTGAACTCCTGGTACGTCATCGGGGTGCCGCTGCGGCGGCGGCCGGTGGCGCCGCGGTAGTCGGGGATACCGGACTCGGTGGACAGGCCGGCCCCGCTGAGCACCACCGCGCCGCGCCGGTCCAGCAGCCGTACCAGGCCTTCCAACTCCTCCCCCGGGGGAACGGCGGCCTGCCCGCCCGGGTGTTCGAACGCGTCCATACCGTCGAGGTTAGGGCGTGGCGCCGCAGGAGGGGCCGGCACAGGTCCCGGACGCATCGGGACGTGATCGCGGCACCGCGCGGTCCTGTCAGCTCTTCCGACCCCGCGGCACGTGGTTCCCCACCCACCCGGACGGCTCCTCGGCGGCACCGGCAGCACCGGCGGCGAAGGCCGTGATCCGCTCCAGCGGCGGGTTCCAGCCCCGGGTGGTGTCCACGGCCAGGCAGGGGGCGTCGAGCGCGATCGGCACCCAGGACTCGATCGGCCGCTCGCCGCGCGCGATGCGGCGCAGCAGCTCACCGTCCGCGTGGACGGCGCGACCGGGTTCCTCGGCGGCCCTGCGGGCGATGCGCTCGCGGGCGGTCCCGGGGTCGACGGTGCAGCGTACGATGCGCAGCTCGGCGCGGCCGACGAGCGGCAGCAGACCGGGCCGCCACAGCCGGTCCTGGAAGGCCGCTTCCGCCACCAGGTCCGTTCCCGCGCGCAGGAGTCCGTCGACGGTGCGGAAGAACTCGGTCAGCGTCCGCTGGTTCAGGTCCTGGTCCAGGCCCAGGGCCAGGCCCAGCTCCTCGGCCGGGGCCGGCCGGGCGGCGGCCATCCGCTCCTTGATCTCGTCCCGGCAGACCGCCGGGCGGCCGAGCGCGTCGGCCAGGGCGTGCGCCAGCGTGGTCTTGCCCGCTCCGGGCGGGCCGCTCACGACGAGCAGGTGCGGGCGTCGGTCCATGGTCGGGGTTCGGTCCGCGCTGGGGGTTCGGTCCGTGGTCGGGAGGGAGGGCGTCATGCCTGCTGAGTCTGCGCCGGGCGGCCGCCGCCCGCCACCTCCCCTGCGGGTGGCGGACGGCGGCATCGCGCCGCCGGAACCCGCCGGAGCCGCCGTTCCAGTGGACCCGCCCCTCGGGAAACCCCGCCGACGCGGAGGTGAACGAGGCCGAACCGCCGCTACAGGAGCAGATGTTGCCGCATTCCGGCGACCGGACGCCGGACCCGCCGCCTCAGCCCCAGCCGGGCACCGGCGGCAGCGGCCACCCCGGCGGCCCGGGCAGCGGCCCGTCCGCCCGCAGGCCCTCCGCCCGCAGGCGCTCCACCGACCCGCGCCCCGACAGCCAGGCGAGCAGGGCGTGGCCGGGGCCGCTGACGGTGGGGCCGGACGGGGCCAGGGCCCAGTCGCGGCCGAGGTCGGTGGCCGTCAGCCGGGCGACGGGGAATCCGCGCGCGGCCAGGGCGGCCGCCGTCCCGTCGAGCGCCCAGGCGACGTACCCGGTGGGCCAGTCGGCGGTCGAGTGGCCGAGGTCCAGGTCGACGTGGTGGGTTTCGAGCTCCCGCCACGCCCGGTGCAGGGTGAACCACGCCGGGTGCCGCCAGCCGGCGAGGGCGGTGACCGGCGTGGACCACCGTTCGACGGGCATCGCGTCGGCGGCCGCGAACATCCCGTCCAGGCTGTTCCGCAGGTCGGCGGCCGGCTCCGCCGCACCGCGCCCGGCGCCCTCGCGCGGGGCGTGGTCCGGCGCGGCGGACCCGGCGCGCGGACCCGGCTCGGTGCCGGTGCGGGCCACGGTCAGCAGCCACCGGTACGCGTCGGCGCTGCGGGCGAGGTGGGTGAGGACGTGGGCGCGGCTCCAGCCGGGCAGCGTCGAGGGCTCGCGGGCCTGCCGGTCGGTCAGCGTGCCGACGGTGGCGAGGACCCGCCCGGCGGAGGCGCGCACCTCGGCGAGCAGCGCGCCGGCCCCGGCCCCGTCCAGGCCTGCGGGCGGCGGCCCGGGGGACGTCACGGGCGGCGCGCCCAGGCGGAGATCATCGGGGCGGTGGCCAGGTCGAGCCGGCCGGTGGCGACGTTGGCCAGGTGACGGTCGATCTCCTCGTCCGTCGCGAGGCCTTCCCGTACCAGCAGTCCGCGGATCTGCCGGACGGTCGCGTCCTCCAGGACCGCGCAGGCCGGCGAGGTGATCGGGAAGTACGCGTCGGCCTGGACGTCGACCAGGCCCGCCTCGCGCAGCGCCCTGGGCAGCGTCCGCCCGTACGCGAGGTCGGCGCCGCGGCCCGCCATCAGGGTGCGGAAGCCGGTCCGCAGCCGGTTGGCGAGGCGCTCGTCGGGGCCGGACTCGTCGGGGCAGAGCAGCGGTTGCAGGGCCGGGTCGGCGTCCTCCAGGAGCAGCCGGCCGCCGGGGCGCAGCGCCCGCACCATCCTGCGCAGGGCCTCGGCGCGGTCGGCGACGTGCACCAGGACCAGCCGGGCGTGCACCAGGTCGAAGCCGCCGGGCGGCGGCGGGTCGGCGGCCACGTCGTGGCGCAGCACCTCGATCACGCCGCCGGCGGCGGGGGCGGTCCAGGAGACGTCGATGTCGGTGGCGACCACCGCGCCGGTCGGGCCGACGCGTTCGGCGAGCCCGAGCGGCACCGAGGGGCCGCCCGCGCCGACCTCCCAGCAGCGCATGCCGGGGCCGATCCCGAGCGCGTCGACGTGCCGGAAGGTCACCGGGTCGAAGAGTTCGGCGAGGGCGCCGAAGCGGATGCCCGCCTCCGACTGGCGGTTGTCCAGGAGGTAGCCGTGGTCGCTCTCGTGCTCAGCCATGCCGGGATTCTCGCAGACGCGGGTTCGAAGACAGGCCCTCGAGGCGCGGCGCTCGGGTCGGGCCGTTCAGGGCTGCGGGGCCGGGTCGGTGAGCGCCGGGATGTCGTAGGTCACCTTGCCGATGTCGGAGATCAGGTAGCCGCCGTCGGGCCCGCGTCGGAGCGTCAGTCGCGGGGTGTACGACTGCCTGGGCGTTCGGAACCAGCCCTCCTCGGCGGCGTAGGTGCAGTAGGCGGAGACCTCCAGCTCGACCACCTCGCCGGTGAGGTCGCGCGGATCGAAGCGGCCCGCCGCGGGCCCCGCGACCACCCATCTGACCAGCGACCAGCCCCGGCGTGCGGTCAGGTCGGCGGGCCAGGCCGACCCGTTCTCCTCGCAGGCGGTCAACCCGCCGCCGGCGGCGGCCAGTTCGGACGTCAGGTACCGGCGCGACCGGCTCAGGACGGCCGCCGGCCCGGTGTCGCCGCGGGAGGTGTCGAAGGTGCCCGAGGTGACGGCCCAGGCGATCGCGACGGACTCCGCGTCGTGCCCGTCCACCGTCAGCGGCGGCGTCTGCGCGGTCGGCCGGTCCTTCGGCGGGGCGATCGGATCCCCCGGCTGGTATCCCGGTTCGGAGGGGAAGCTGTAGCCGGCCGGAGCGACGGCGACCGTGGTGCCCGGGATCTCCTGCTGGTCCTGGTCGTAGCAGGGGTTGCACCGGATGCGCTCGCCGGAGCCGGTGCCGTAGCTGGTCTCCCAGCCCCTGCCGTGGGTCGACAGCTCGGTGCCGGACTCCCTGCGCACCCCGGAGACGTGGAACGGGCGGTCGCCGTCCTTCAGCGTCCAGGTGCGGCGCTTGCCGTCGACGGTGCCCTCGACCGTGAGCACGTAGTCGTAGCTGTGCCGGGTCGCGAGCACGGTGAGGCTGACGATCTCGGGCTTCCGGTCCTCCAGGTAGAGGTACTTGTCGGTGAAGTAGGGGGCGAACGACACCGGTCCGGCGGCCCCGATCAGCGCGACCGGGTTCGGGGAGTCCAGGTCGACGCCCATGTCGATCTTCTTGCCCTCCCCCTGTCCGGCGCAGTCCACGACCGTGCCGGGCAGCGGGTCGCGGGGCTCGCCCACGATGGTCGCCCGCACCTGTTCGATCGCCACGGTGTGGCCGTTGCCGACCATCGAGACCGACAGCGGCGACGCGCCCACGTCCGTACCGCCCTGCGCGTGCGCCCACGTCCGGGCGGCTTCGCAGCCGGTGACGGCCGGCGGGTCGGTCGGTTTGACGACCCGGGGGACGACCGTGGTCGAGTCGGCGTCGGCGTGCTCGGGGTCGTAGTGGGCTCCGAGTTCCGGCCCCTTGCCGCCCTCCGTCGCGGTCAGTGCCCAGTACGTCGTGCCGGCGCCCAGCAGGGCCAGCACGCTCAGCACGGCGATCAGCAGCCGCAGGCGCGGTCTGCGGCCGCCCATCAGCGTGAGGACGCCGCCCATGAACACGTTGCCGTGGATGGTGCTCTGGCTGATCCTGTTGTGCGTCTCGTGCTGGTCGCCCACTCCACCCACCCCGTCCGAGGGATCCGCGTCCACCACAGTGGCGGTTCCCGGCGGGTGGAGGGAAGACCCGCGCCGGAAGCCCGGGCGTCGTGGCGTCGAGGCGCCGCGCCATCGTGGCGTCGTGGCGTCGTCGGCGCGGACGGTCTTGTTGACGAAATGTCAGCAAGTTCGTCCGATCGCCTTGACGGCATGCGGTCACGGCTGGACCCTGTGGACCCGGAAACGCCGCGCGCTCCCCGGCCCCCACCGCTCGGGAGCGCGCGAGAGGACGTCTTCTCGCCCCTCACCGAGGAAGAGGTTTTCCCATGCGCTTCAGCCGCCGCCTCCCCGCCACCGCCGCCGTCGTCTGCGCGACCGCCGCGCTCGCGCTGGCCGCCGTCCCCGCCTCCGCGTCGCCCGAGTCCCTCGCCGCCGGCCCGGTGCTCACCGCCGGGAGCGCGGGCGGCACCGCCGTCGCCGTCGGCGACGCGCTCGCCGCACCGCTCGCCCCGGGCACCAAGGCCACCTTCTACTCGACCGCGACCAGCACCACCGGTGTCACCTGCGCCACCTCCCAGCTCTCCGCCTCGGTGCTGGGCAACCCGGCCGCGCCGGGCAGCGCGACCGCGTCGCTGACCGGGCTGACCTTCGGCTCGTGCACCGCCAACGTCACCGGGGTCACCTCGGTGCGCAGCCTGACGGTCGGCAACCTGCCGTACGGCGTCACCGTCTCCGACGCGCCCGGCCTGCCGGTCACCCTGACCGGCGGGTCCGCCGGGACGATCCAGGCCACCGCCGTGCTGGACACCTGGTTCGGCACCATCACCTGCTCCTACCAGCTGAGCGGCGCGTTCACCGGCAGCGCCGACAACACCGCGCACAGCCTGGCCTTCCGCACCGAGCACTTCGCCAAGAGCGGCGGCTCGACGCTCTGCCCGGCCGACGGCTACTTCTCCGCGACGTACGGGCCGGTCGCGGACACCAGCCAGTCGGGAAGCCCGGCGGTCTTCGTCAACTGACCGCACCCGCAAGGGAGTCGGGGTGGGTGCGGCTGCGCCGCCGGGCCCACCCCGGCTCCGGTCAGACCCGGAGCAGGCCGAACTCCCGGGCGGCGGCCCGGAGTACGGCGACCAGTGCCAGCAGCATCAGCGCGCCGTGGGCCGGCATCGACAGGTACGGCGCCACGCCGGGTGCGATGAACTTGAGGTAGCTGCCGAAGGACGCGAGCTGGACCAGCACCGGCAGGTACCAGAGCTGCCGGGGCAGGTGGAAGGCGACGATCACGCTGAGGACGTCCGCGACGTAGAAGTAGCGCTCGTGCATGGACGGCAGCAGGAACGGCACCGCGATCGCGAAGACGGTGGCCAGCAGCAGGATCCCCGTCCCGGTGAGCCCCGCCCGTCCGCCCCCGGCCGTGGACCTGCCGGCAAGGGACTCTCCGGCCGCGCCTCCGGAGCTTCGCAGGGCCCGGACCGCCAGAGCGATCAGCGCCAGCACCAGCAGGCCCGCGACCAGCACGCCCGCCCGGCGCACCGGGTCGTCCTCGCCGGACGGCACCGAGACGAACTGGTAGACCGACGGCGCGTTGAGCGTGAGGTCCCGGTAGGTCCCGGTCTGCCGGGCGTACACCGTCAGCAGCTGCCAGGGGTCGGCGCCGAGCAGCACGGCGGGGACGTCGAGCGCCAGGTAGGCGGCCGGGACGGCCAGCAGGCACCGCCACGGCATCCGCCGGGCCAGGACCACGACGAGCAGCAGGGGGAAGAGGAAGACCGCCTGGAGCTTGAAGGCCAGGGCGATCCCGAAGAACGAGCAGGTCCACCAGGGCCGGCCGCGCAGGAGGTGGTGGACGCCGCCGAGCAGGAAGGCGGTGAAGATCGCGTCGGCCTGGGCCCACCACCCGCTGTTGGTCACGACCGTGGGCAGGAACAGCACGGTCACCGCCGCCGCGAAGGGCCGCCAGGGCCGGTGCGGCCACCGCAGCGCGACGATGCGGTGGGTGTAGTAGGCCAGCGCCAGGTCGAAGAGGACCGACAGGCACTTGACCGCCGCCAGCGCGGGCACCGGCAGCCGGCCGAGCGCGGCCATCAGGTACAGGTAGGGGACGTTGTAGTCCGAGAAGCCGGTGTCGCCGAGGGCCTGGAATCCGCCGTGCGCCGCGATGTACCGGTACCAGGGGCCGAGGAAGTAGTACCAGTCCGACGACTCGTACTGCAGCAGCAGGCCCCGGAGCAGGAGCGCGGACGCCACCGCCGCCACCGCGACCAGCACCGGCACCGGCACCGGCACCGGCACCACCGGATCGGCCCGGCGCGGAGGCGGGGTCCCTCGTTCCGGCGCGGCTTCCTGGGGGCCGGGGCGCAGGTCGGGTTCGGGTCGGACTGGACAGTGGTTCATACCACCAGGACGCGGCACCCACCGGAAACGGACGACAACGAACCGGTACGGATTTCCGCGGGCCGCCGACCGACCCGCGGACCGACCCGCCCGGGCCCGCCCCGGGCCTGAGCTCGTACGGCTCCGACCCGGGGCGCGAGCGGGCGACCGGCAGCGGTCAGTCCCCGGCCTCCCGGTGCCGCCACCGCACCGGGTCCTCGGCCACCGCCGCGCCCGCCGCGGTCCGGGCCGGCGTCCGGTAGCCCGCCGTGGCGAGCACCAGCATCTCGTTCTCCCCCGGCCGGAACTCGTAGGCCACCCGCTCCACCCGGCTGGGGACGCCGAGGTCCGCCAGTTCCTCGCGCAGCGGCTCCAGCCCGGGGTAGCGCTCCCGCGTGTCGTACACCATCAGCGGGAACACCCGCACCTCGTGCCGTGCCACCCGGGCGAGCTCCAGCAGGGCCGCCCGGTGGAAGTCCCCGTCCAGCCGGTTGCCGTACGAGAACAGCAGGTGCGAGCTGAGCACCAGGTCGAAGGAGTCGTCGGCGAAGGGGAGTTCGGGCAGCGAGCCGGCCACGTAGCGGTCCGGGCGGGCGGCGATGTCGGCGCGGAAGTCCCGGGCGTTGGCGGTCCACTGGCGGATCATGTCGTCCGCGTCGGTGTACCAGGACCACACGTGGTCGGCCGTCTCCTTCACCAGCCGCTCGCGCTTGAAGCCGGTCTCCCGCTCCACCAGCAGGCCCAGCTCCTCGCGGTGCTCGGCGTACTGGCGGTCGACGGCGACGGCGTCGATGCCGCGCCGCCCGGCCTCCGCCACGAAGCTCGCGGCGCCGGCCGGGCAGTCCAGGACGCGCTGCGCCAGGTCGCGTTCGGTGAGCGCGAACATCGCCCGGTACTCCGCGAAGGAGCGTGCGCTGACCAGCACGGCTCAGCCCCTTCCGACGAACGGCATGGTGGTCGGCAGCACGACCAGGGACTGGATGGTGGTGTCCGGCGGCTGCGAGGCCATCAGCACCAGGGCCTCGGTGAAGCGGTCCACCGGGATGGTCGCCTCGACGGCCATGGTCCGGTCGGCCTGCATCGCGGCCGGCTGCGGGCCGCCGTCCACCGGGGTGACGTTGCCGACGTCGATCTGCCCGCAGGAGATGCCGTACGCCCGGCCGTCCAGGGCGAGCACCTTGGTGAGGCCGAGCACGGCGTGCTTGGCGGCGGTGTACGCGATGGAGTTGGGGCGCGGCACGTAGGCCGAGGGCGCGCCGTTGTTGATGATCCGCCCGCCCTGCGGGGTCTGGGTGCTCATCACCCGGAAGGCCTCGCGGGCGCAGAGGAAGCCGCCGGTGACGATGGTGTCCAGCACCCGGTTCCAGTCCTCGAACGGGGTCTCGGTGATCGGCCGGCGCGGGGCGGCGGCGCCCGCGTTGTTGAACAGCAGGTCCACCCGGCCGTAGCGGTCGAGGACGGTGTCGAAGAGCCGGGCGACCTCCTCCGGGCTGCGGATGTCCGTCGGGACGGGCAGCACCCGGGCGGCCCCGGGCCCGGCCAGGGCGGCGGTCTCCTCCAGCGCGTCCTTGCGCCGACCGGCGACGGCCACGGTCCAGCCGGCCGCCAGCAGGGCCAGTGCCGAGGCCCGGCCGAGGCCGCTGCCCCCGCCGGTGACGATCGCCACCCGCCCGTGCGGTGCGGGCGCGCCTCCGGTGCCGGCTCCGGCGGTCACGGCTCCCGTGCTCTCGGCTCCAGCGGTCACGGCGTCCACTCCTCCCCCTCGTTCACCCAGACCCGCAGCATCCGCCGGGCGTACGGGCCCGGCTCGTCGATGAACGGCGAACGCCCGTGCAGCACACGGCTGTTGCGGATGATCAGCAGGTCACCGGCGGCCATCGGCAGCCCGAAGGCGATCTCCGGCCGGTAGAGCACCTCGTCCAGCACGCCGAGCGCCTCCCACTGACGGTCCGTCAACTCCGGTCCGCCGCGGTCGGGAGAGGAGCGGACGGTGCGGGTCTGGTAGTAGCACCCGATCGTCCCGTCCTTCCGGTCGTACAGGATCGGGGTGACCACCACCTGCGGACCGGCCCGGCCGCTGCGCTCGAAGGTCCACTCCTCGCGGAGCGTGGCCAGCGCGTCCGGCCGCTCCCGCTCGATCAGGTCGTGCACGTGCCGGGCGCTCGCCAGCTTGGTCAGCCCGCCGCCGTCGAAGGCGGGCCGCAGGCAGAGCAGGACCAGCAGGTCGCAGGTGTCGCAGTGGAAGCCCAGCTCGGTGTTTCCGTCGCCGTCCTGGTCGTGCAGCACCGAGGTGAGGTCGCCGCGCCCGTTCTGCGGGACGATCCGGCCGAAGTCCCCCAGGAGGAAGGAGAGCACCTCGGTGATCTCCTGCTCCGGGCGGGTCGCGTCCACCAGGCCGCTCACGTGGGTGATGCCCACCGAGTCGGCGGCGTTCCGGACGAACTCCCGCAGCCTGGTTCGCACCTGCTCACCCGCGCCCCACTGCCCGGCCCGCGCGTCGGCCCAGAGCAGCCGCCGCTCCCGTTCCTCCAGCGGGAGCGACCAGAGCTCCCGCCGGGCGTCCAACTCCAGGCTGCTCCAGCCGATTTCGGTCACCGCGTCCATGTCCTCTCCTCCCTACCGGCCGCCGGCCGCGACGGCCTTCGCCCACAGTTCCAGGCCCTCGTCGATCTGTTCGGCCGTGACCACCAGCGCGGGGATCATCCGGACCGTGTTGAGGTGGATCCCGCACAGCAACAGCAGCAGGCCGTGCTCGGCCGCGGCCTGCTGGGCGCGCCGGGCCGCCTCCGGGTCCGGGGTGCCGTCCGGGCGGCAGAACTCGCTGGCGGCCATCAGCCCGAGCCCGCGGACGTCGGCGATCCCGGGCGCCTCGGCGGCGACCGCCCGCAGCCCGGCCAGCAGCCGGGCGCCCTGCTCGGCCGCGTTCTCGACCAGGCGCTCCTCGCGCAGCACGTCCAGGGTTGCCAGCGCGGCGGCGCAGGCCACCGGGTTGCCCCCGTAGGTGCCGCCCTGCGAGCCGGGCCAGGCGCGGCCCATCAGCTCGGCGGGCGCGGCGATCGCGGACAGCGGGAAGCCGCTGGCCAGGCCCTTGGCGGTGATCAGGACGTCGGGGCGCACCCCTTCTTCGTACTGGTGGGCCCAGAACCGGCCGGTGCGGCCGAAGCCGGTCTGCACCTCGTCCACCACCAGCAGGATCCCGTGCCGGTCGGCCCGCTCGCGCAGCCCGGCCAGGAAGCCGGGCGGGGCCGGGACGTAGCCGCCCTCGCCGAGCACCGGCTCGACGAACATCGCGGCCGTCTCGGCGGGCGCGGAGACGGTGGCGAGCACCTCGTCCAGTCCGCGCAGGGCGTGCGCCACCGCCTCGTCCTCGGACAGCCCGAGCCGGAACGCGGCCGGGAAGGGTGCCACCGCGACCCCGGGCATCAGCGGGCCGATGCCGGCCCGGAACCGGGTGCCGGCCGTGGTGAGCGAGGCCGCGCCCATGGTGCGGCCGTGGAACGCGCCCTCGAAGACGATCACGTTCTGCCGTCCGGTGGCGTGCCGGGCGAGCCGCAGCGCGGCCTCCACCGCCTCGGTGCCGGCGGTGGCGTAGAACAGCGAGTCCAGGCCGGACGGCAGGACCTCGCCGAGCCGCTCGGTGAGCGTGAGCAGCTGGTCGTGCAGCACGGTGGTGTACTGCCCGTGGATGAGCCGGCCGGCCTGTTCCCGGACGGCCTCGACCACCTTCGGGTGACAGTGGCCGGTGCTGGTCACCCCCACGCCGGAGGTGAAGTCGAGGTGGCGGCGGCCGTCGGCGTCGTAGAGGTGGAGTCCTTCGCCGCGTACGGCGACGACCGGGGTGGCCTGCTTGAGCGCCGGGGAGAGCTGGGACACGGGGCCTGCCTTCACGGGTTGGTCCTGCCTTCACGGATGTCGTCTCGGGGGTCGTGACCGACGCCGTCGCGGACGTCGTCACGGATGTCGTGACCGGCGCCGTCGCGGACGTCGTCACGGATGTCGTCACGGGTGGGCGGGGTCGGGCCGACGGGCGGCAGGTAGCCGGCCTCGGCGGCCCAGGTGAGCGCGGCCGACCACCACCGCGGGGTCGGCGCGGCGAACCGCACGCCCAGGCGGTCGAGCACCGCGGTGGTGTACGAGCTGTCCACCAGGACGCGGCGCTCCTCCTGCGCCGCCCAGGCGGCGGCCACCCGGGCGGCCGTCGGGTGGCGGTGCTCGGCCCGGGCGAGGGCGGCCCCGAAGGCCTCCTCGTCGGTGAGCCGTACGGCGTGGCCGTGCCCGGCCAGCCACCGCACCAGCTCGTCGTGCGGGACGGCGTGCGGCGTCTCCACGTGGTACGCGCCGGGCGCGGCGTACGGGTCGAGGGCGATCGCGGCGATCCCGGCGGCCACCGTGTCCACGTACGAGAACGCGAAGGCGGTGCCCGGCCGGCTCGGCGCGGCGCCGGCCAGCAGGTAGCCGCGGAGCAGCTGGTAGATCCGGTTGTCGCCGGCGTTGGCCTGGAACGCGCCGGTCCGGCTGTGCGCCGCGATGTGGCCGCTGCGGTGCAGGTAGGCGGCGTGCCCGCGGGCGGCCCAGGCCCGGACGGCCTGTTCGGCCCGGTACTTGGTCCGCTCGTACGGGGTGCGGAAGTGCTGGCCGATCTCCAGGTCCGCCTCGCTGAAGCGGCGCGGCGGGCCGTCGACGCCGCCCGAGACGGCCAGCGTGGAGACGTGGTGGACCCGGGCGTCCGGGGCGTGCTCCCCGACCCAGTCGAGCAGTCGGCGCACCGCCGTGTGGTTGGTGCGTTCCAGCTCGTCGGGTGAGGCCACCAGTCGGACGTCCGCCGCCGCGTGCACCACCAGGTGGGCGCCCCGGGCGTGTTCCAGTGCGGCCGGGGAGAGGCCGAGGCCGTCCCGGTCGATGTCCCCGGCGAGCGCCCGGGCGGGCCGGACCGTGCCCGCCGCGCCGGTGCCGAGCCGCTTCAGCGCCTCGGCGTCGTCGGCGGCCCGCACCAGGCAGGTGACCTCGGCGCCGCGCGCCAGGAAGGCCTCCAGCAGGTGCCGCCCGAGGTAGCCGGTGGCGCCGGTGAGCAGCACCCGGGCGGGTTCGCGCACCGTCGCCCGGGCCGTCGGGGCGACACCGGGGTGCAGCAGCTGGCCGGAGGTGGACAGCGGTGCCCGGACGGGCGGTGCGGCCTCCGGCGCCTCGGCGTCGGCCTGGGTGTCGGCCTGGCCGACGACCTCGGCCTGCGCCTCGGCCGCCACGGCGCGGGCGAACCGCCCGGTGATCCGCTCGGCGGCGGGGTGCGGCAGGCCGGGCCGGCCGTACACCAGGTCGGCGACCAGCCGCTGCTCCACCACCCGTGCGGTGAGCCGCAGTTCGTACAGCGGGTCGCCGCCCGTACAGCGGGCCGTGCCGGCCTGTTCGGCGGCGACGGTCCAGTCCAGCGCGGGCTCCTCGGGCAGCCGGAAGGTGCCGAGGAAGTTGAAGCCGACGGCGGGCCGTCCGCCGGGCCCGTCCATCGGCCGGACGGGGGCCTCGCGCAGCCGCCGGGCCACGGTGTCCGGGGTGGCCCCGGCGTCCAGCTCGACGTGCTTGACGGCGGTGAACCAGCCGACGGTGTCCAGGAATTCGCCCGGGTCGCCGACCGCGTCCCGGCCGTGGGTCTCGACCTCCACCGCGAGCCGGGGGCGGCCGCCGTCACCGGTGACGGCCTCGGCGAAGGCGGCCAGCAGTACGGCCTCCAGCCCGGCCCCGGCACCGTGCCGGGCGATCAGCCGGGCGGTGGCGTCCGGGTCGAGCGCCCAGCTGAGCGCGGCGGGCTCCTCGACCTCCCCGGCCTCTCCGACCTCCTCGGCTTCCCCGACAGCGGCGTCCCCGGCAACGGGTTCCGCCGCGGCGGAGGACGAGACCGCCGCCCAGGCGTAGAAGTCCGCCGTCGGCGGCAGGTCGACCGGCTTCCGGTCGAGCACCGCCCGGTACGCGTGCGCCAGGTCGTCCAGCAGGATCCGCCAGGACAGCCCGTCGACCACCAGGTGGTGCGCGATCAGCGCGAGCCGGTCGTCGGTGCCGGGCGGGCCGGTGAACAGGTGGGCGCGCAGCAGCCGGCCGGCCGACGGATCGAGGCTGCGGTGGAGTTCGGTGCAGACCCCGGCGACGGTGTCGGCGATCTCCCCGGCCGCGCGCGGGATCCGGGAGAAGGAGACCGGGTCGAGCTCGGCCACCGCCCGGACCTCGCCGCAGCCGTCCGGGGCGACCGGCCGGCGCAGCGCCGGGTGCCGTTCCAGGACGGCCGCGACGGCCGCCGAGAGCGCCTCCGGGTCGACGGCGGTGCGACAGCGCAGCAGCACCGACTGGTTCCAGTGCCGCAGGTCCCGCACCGTCCGCTGCCGGTACAACCACCGCTGGGCCGGGGCGAGTCGGCGACCGCTCGTGGAGCCGCGCGGGGCCGGGACGGACGGCGCGACCGGGACGGCGACCGCCGCCAGGCCCTCCGCCGTCGGGTACCGGTAGAAGTCCTCGTAGGCGACCCGCAGGCCGGAGCGCCGCAGGAGGGCGATGGTGCGCATGGCGAGGATGGAGTCCCCGCCGAGGCCGAGCACGTCGGCGCGCGGCCCGACGGCGGGCAGGCCCAGGGCGCCCGCCCAGAACCGGGCGATCTCCCCGGCCGGTCCGCTCCCCGCGCCGCCGTTCACCCCGGCGTCGTCCGGTTCGGTTCCGTCCGACCCGGTTCCGTCCGACTCGGTTCCGTCCGACTCGGCCCGGGCCTCGACCAGTTCGGCCGCCAGCTCGGCCAGCCGCTGCCGGTCGAGCTTGCCGTTCGGTCCGACCGGGAACCGCGGCAGCACCAGGATCGGCTGCGGCACGGAGTAGCCGGGCAGCCGGTCCCGCAGGTGCGCCCGCAGCCCGTCCAGGCTCCCAGCCCCGTCCAGGCTCCCGGCCCCGTCCGCGCCGTCCAACAGCCGGACGACACCGATGAGTTGGTTGCCGAGAGCGGTCTCCCGCAGCAGCGCCGCCGAGCGGGCGACGCCCGGGTGGCCGTCCATCGCCCGCTCGACCTCGGCGAGGTCCACCCGGTAGCCGCGGACCTTGACCTGGCGGTCCACCCGGCCCAGGAAGACCAGGCTGCCGTCCGCCCGCCGTCGGCACAGGTCGCCCGTGCGGTAGACGAGTCGGCCGTCGCGCCGGACGAAGCCGCGGGCGGTCTCGTCCGGCCGGCCGAAGTACCCGGCGGCCACGCCCCGGCCGCCGATGAGCAGTTCGCCCACCGAGCCGTCCGGCACCGCCCGGCCGTCGCCGTCCACCACTGTCAGCAGCACCTCGCCGATCGCGGTGCCGATCGGTACGGTCGGCTCCTCGGCGGGCAGTTGGCGGGCGGAGGTGACGAGCAGGCAGGTGGCGCCGACGGTGGTCTCGGTCGGTCCGTAGTGGTTGGCCAGCCGCGCGGTGGTGCCGCCGTCGAGCAGGGCGGCGGCGAGCGGGCGGGGCAGCGCCTCGCCGCCGAGCAGCACGGTGTGCAGCGGCGGGGAGTCGGCCGGGCGGCCCTCCAGCAGGGCGGTCAGGTGCGAGGGGGTGGTCTTCAGCACGTCCACCCGGGCCCGCCGCAGCGAGGCCCAGAAGGCTTCCGGGTCGCGCACCTCGCGGTCCGGCACGAGGTGCACCGAGCCGCCGGTGGCCAGGGCGAGCAGCCAGGCGGTGTGGCCGAGGTCGGCGGCCAGGGTGGTGACGTGGGCGGCGCGGGGCGCGTCGGCCTCGGTGAGGTCGAGCCGCCCGGCCAGGGCCCGGGCGTAGTGCACGGCGTTGGCGTGGGTGACGGCCACCGCCTTGGGCTCGCCGCTCGACCCGGAGGTGAAGGAGAGGTACGCGAGGTCCTCGCCCCGTACCTCGGTGGCCACCGGGGGCAGTTCCGGCAGCGCCTCGACGTCCACCACCTCCCCGCCGAGGCCGCCCTCGGTGGCGAGCACCCGGGCCACCCGGACGGAGGCCAGCCGCCGGGCCAGGTCGGCCGCCGACCAGTCCGGATCGGCGAGCACGGCCGCCGCGCCCGCGCGCAGCACGCCGTACAGCAGCACCAGCATCCGGGCGTCCCGGGGCCCGAGCAGGGCGACCCGGTCGCCCCGGCGGGTGCCGGCGGCGGCCAGCCGGGCGGCGATCCGGTCGGCCGCGGTGTCGACCGTGCGGTAGTCGAAGGTGCGGACGCCGTCGCCCAGGGCGGGCCGGTCGGGGTGCGCCCGGGCGTGGTGGGCGAGCAGGTCGGGCAGCGAGCGGGCCCGGTGGGCGGGGTCGGCCGGGTGGCCGCAGGCCGCGGACCGGAGGTGCTGCGTCGCGGAGGTCACGCCGACTCGTCCCCCCTCCGGCCCGCCCGGGCGGGGCCGGCGGCCACCCCCGGGTCGCCCACCAGGTAGCCGTCCAGCAGCTCCCGCTCGGGCAGCCGTCCGGCCAACTCCCAGGCCAGCATGCGGTGCAGGCCGTCGAGGTGGATCAGCCCCGACCGGAGCACGAGGTCCCCGTAGTCGGAGTGGTCGACCGGGGCGGTGCTGAGGAAGACGGGCGTGAGCGGGGCCCACCTCAGCAGCCGCAGCTTCGCCGCGCAGACCGGGTTGGCGGCGGTCCAGGCCGATCCGCCGGCCCGGACCCGCTCGGCCGCCTCGGCCACCGTCAGCCCGGAGCGCGGCACCAGTTCGAGCTCCCCGCCCTCGCTCAGGTGCCAGGGCAGCACGATGCCCAGGACGTCCGTCCGGGAGAGCCGGATCCGCCACCAGCCGCCGGGGATGCGGTCGGCACGGTCGAGGTTCTCCTCGCCGTACATGTTGCTGTTCGCCTCGTGGGCCCGATCCACCGGGTGGTCCCGCAGGTAGGCGTCGTGGACCTCGGGGTAGGCGACGGCTGTGACGATCTCCACGGCAGTGCTCCTCAGACGGTTCCGGTGTACTCGGTGCGGGCGTGTTCGCTGCCGGTGTACTCGGTGAAGTGCCGCTCCGCGAACAGCTCGGGCCACTGGCCGTCGGCCAGGTCCAGTTCGCGGGCCCGGGCGAGCATCTGCCGCCAGTACGGCTTCACCGGGCGCCAGCGCGCTCCCACCTGGCAGTAGGAGGCGTCGACGAAGTACCGGGGGCGGCCCGGCCCTTCGGGTGCCGGCCGGCGGGTGTGGAACAGCGCCGAGTTGAGCAGCACGGTGGAGCCGGGCGGCAGCCGGTCGATGACCACCTCGCCGGGCAGTTCGCCGGTGCCGTGGTGGGCGTAGGCGGACTTGCCGACGGTGCGCAGGTGCGAGCCGGGCAGCACGGCCAGGCTGCCGACCTTCTCGTCCAGTCCGCCGAGGTAGTGCAGCGCGTGGACCATCAGCAGCGACGGGTCGGAGCGGTCGTTGGGCTCGCAGTCGTGGTGCCAGGCCTTGCCCGGGATCCCCGGGTCCTGGCGGTCGCTGTGCAGGTGGTGGAAGACGAAGTCCGGCCCGAGCAGGCGGGTCAGGGTGCGCAACAGGGGCGGGTGGGTGAGGAGTTCGCCGTGGGCGGGCAGTTCCAGTTCCAGCAGCGGGGGCGGTCCGTGCCGTAAGGGGTCGGCGCACGCGGCGATCGACCGGGCCCGCAGGCCTTCGTCGACCCACCGGTCCACCTCGGGCGCGAGCCGTTCGCGCAGCGCTTCCGGCAGCAGGCCGGGCAGGACCAGGTACCCGGACTCCAGGAACTGGCGGCGGTGCTCGGTGTCGAGGGCCTCACGCCCTCCGGAGGACGGCGTCACCGAACCGATCCCCTCCTTCCGTTCGGCGGGGAACACACAGGGAATCGGCGCCACGGGACGTGGCGCGGGCAGTGGGGGCACACGGCGTCATCCAGACCTCGGGTGGCGGCGGAGCGTCCGTCACAGGCGCCTCGGCCGCCACAGCTGAATCGTGATCACCACGAAGAGGCATGCGTTGATCACGCAAGGTAGTCCGCCTCAGGAGTATGAACCTGTCTTCGCGTCCACGACAAGACCAATGCCAACCCGTGGACACCTTCCCGCCACCGTGCCGTTCAGCTCCGGCCACCAGTCGTCTCCCGTCCCACAGGGAACTCCGGTCCGTTCGCGCCCCGGTGATTCGCCGCCGCAACAGCGGATGCGGCACAGTGAGGTCATGAGCGACAGGAGTCACCCCGCCCCCGGACCGGTCCGGCGCCGCCCGGTCCAGCAGCGCAGCCTGGAGCGGTACGGCCGCATCCTGGACGCCTGCGCCGGGCTGCTGGACGAGGTCGGGGCGACCGCGCTCACCACCAAGGAGGTCGCCCAGCGCGCCCAGGTGCCGATCGGCACCCTGTACCAGTTCTTCGCCGGCAAGGAGGACCTGCTGGCGGCGCTCGCCACCCGCAACCTCGACCACTACCTCCAGCGCCTGGACGCCCGGCTGGCCGCCGCCGCGCCGGTCGGCCCCGCCCTCTTCACCGATCTCGCGGTGGAGGAGTTCGTGGCGATGAAGCGCGCGGTGCCGGGCTTCGGCCAGCTGGACTTCGGCCTGGCCGGACCGGCCGTCCCCACCGGCGTCCGGGACGACCGGTACCTGCTGGACGCGGGCGTGGACAACAACACCGCCGTCGCCCTGCGGCTCCAGGCGCTCGGCGGCGAACTGTTCCGGGCGGGCGACCCGACGGCCGTCATGCTGACCCTGCGGGTGGCCCTGGAGGCCGCCGACGCGGTGCTCAAACTGGCCTTCCGGGAGTCCCCGGACGGCGATCCGGCGCTGATCGCCGAGTGCAAGCGGCTGGTCCGCGGCTACCTCGCGCAACAGCCGTCCGCCCGCTGAGGCCCGGCCCCGCCGGCCCCGCCCGCCCGAGGCGTTGCGCGGCCGCCGCCCCCGCAGCACAGTGGATAGCGGGAACCGTCCGCGGAGGCGGCCCGGCACACGACCCGAGGGAGCAGACCATGCACGCGGCGGTAGGTGACCGGCTCCACATCCACAGCAGGTCGGTGGGCATGGTGGACCAGAAGGGCGAGATCGTCGAGGTGCGCGGCACCGACGGCGAACCGCCGTACGTGGTCCGCTTCGAGGACGGCCACGAGGGCCTGATCTACCCCGGCCCCGACTGCAACATCGAACAGCGCCAGGCGGAACGCTGACCCACTCCCCCGCCACCCCGCCCCGCGCGAGGTGGTGAGGAGCGGTGCCCGCCCCCACGACCCCGCTGCCCGGGGCACTCGCCGGACTCGCGCCACTGCTGGACCACTACGGGTACCTCGCGGTGGCGGTGCTCGTCCTGCTGGACAACTGCGGCGTCCCGGTGCCCGGGCAGACCGTCCTGGTGCTGGCCTCGGTGTACGCCGGCACCGGGCACCTCGACCTCGCCGCCGTCCTGCTGATCGCCACCGGCGCCGCCGCGCTCGGCAACGGCCTCGGCTACCTGATCGGCCGCACCGGCGGACGCGCCTTCGTCCACCGCTGGGGCCGCTACGTGCTGCTCACCCCGGCCCGGATGGAGCGCGCGGACGGCTTCTTCGCCCGGCACGGCGGCAAGGTGGTCGCGGTCGCCCGCTTCGTGGACGGGCTGCGCCAGTACAACGGGATCATCGCCGGGACCACGGAGATGCCCCGGCGCCGGTTCCTGGCGTTCAACCTGCTCGGCGCGGTGCTGTGGACGGCGGTCTGGGGCACCTTCGGCTACCTCGCCGGCGCCAACATCGGCGCCGTGTACCACACGGCGCTGCGCTACCAGGTCTGGTTCGCGGTCGGGTTGGGCGTGCTGGTCGCCGCCCTCCTGCTCCGGCAGGTGCTGCGCTACCGGCGCCGGCGCCGCGCGGGCACCGACGCCGACGCCGACGCCGACTCCGACCCCGACGCCGGCTCCGGCCCCGACTCCGGCTCCGGCTCCGGGTAGCCGGAGGTCAACGCAGCGGGAACACCTCGAACGGCACCGCGAAGCGCGTCCCCAGCCGGCTGCCCGCGCCCCGGCCGAAGCCCTCCAGGAACTCCCGCGGCTCCGCCATCGCCCCGCCCAGCCCGGCCAGGTACGCCTTGTGCTCCTCCAGCGAGGCGACGCCCTGGTCGAAGGTCCCGGTGGTGTCCACCGCGTGCTTCGCCTCCGGCGAGGCCACCGCCCAGATCTGCCGCACGCCGTTCCACGGCTCGTGGCCCTCGTCCAGCAGCTCGCGGAACACCCAGCGGTTCCCGGCGTCCCGGACCCCGTCCAGGGTGGCCCGGCCGACCGCGACGTGGTCGGCCTGGTTGAGGAACACCCCGCCGTAGGTGTCCCGGAAGTTGCTGGTGATCACGATGTCCGGCCGGTGCCGGCGCACCACCCGGGCGATGTCCCGGCGCAGCGGCAGCCCGTACTCCACCACGCCGTCCGGGTGGCCGAGGAACTCCACGGTGTCGACGCCGACCACGCGCGCCGAGGCGATCTGCTCCGCCTCGCGCAGCGGACCGCACTCGGCCGGGTCCAGCGTGTCGATGCCCGCCTCGCCGCTGGTCACCATCACGTAGACGACCTTCTTGCCCTGCGAGGTCCAGCGGGCGACGGCCGCGGCCCCGCCGTACTCCATGTCGTCGGGGTGGGCGACGATCGCCAGCGCCGTCCGCCAGTCCTCGTCGACGGGCTCGAAGGGCTCGGGGGCCTGCTCGGTCATGCTGCTCGTTCCTCTCGGTGCGGCTCGGGGTCGTCCGGCGGTACGGACGTACGGGGGTATCACAGTCGTACGTCCGTACCACGCGTGACTCTAGAAGACCCGCGTCCCCCACGCCCCGTCAGACACCTCCGTGGCCAGGCGGCTTGCCCCTGACGCAAGGGTCAGGGGTTAGCGTCCGGGCGTCCCGCGGCGGCACCGACCGCCGCCGCCTCCCCCGCCCGCTCAGAGGAGTGCCGCCATGGCCCTGCCCACCACCGCCCGCGTCGTCCGGCTGACCGCCGCACCGGCCGGACTGCCCGCCCCCGGGGACTTCACCGTGGCCGAGGAGCCGCTGGCGGCGCCCGGCCCCGGGGAGGTCCTCGTCCGCAACCGGGCCTTCCTGGTCTTCCCCGGGCTGCGCACGCTGATCGGCGGCGCGGGCTCCGGCCTGCCGATGCCGCACATCGCCCCCGGGGACGCGCTGTTCGGGCCCGCCCTCGGCGAGGTGCTGGCCGCGCCGGAGGACGGGCCGCTGCGCCCCGGCGACCTGGTCACCCACCTGAACGGCTGGCGGAGCCACGCGCTCGCCGAGGCCGCGCATCTCACCCCCGTCCCGTCGGACTTCCCGGACCCGCTCGCCCTGGTCTCCGCCGCCTCGGCCGGCTACGGCGGGCTGACCCGCTCCGCCGGGGTGCGCCCGGGCGACGTGGTGCTGGTGACCGGCGCGGCCGGCGCGGTCGGCACGGTGGCCGGGCAGGTCGCCCGGCTGCTCGGCGCCGCCCGGGTAATCGGCACCACTCGCTCGCCCGCCAAGGCGGAGCGGCTGACCGCCGAACTCGGCTACGACGCGGCGCTGGTGCCCGGCGGGCGGCCCTTCGCCGAGCAACTGGCCGCGGCGGCACCGGAGGGCGTCGACGTCGTGCTGGACCTGGTCGGCGGCGAGCAGCTGACCGCCGCCGTGGACGCGGCCCGGCACGGCGCCCGGTTCGCCCTGGTCGGCGCGTTGGACGGCCAGCTCGCACCGGAACGCCGGGGCGGCGACGCACCCGCCGTGATCGACGCCTTCCGGGTCGCCACCCTCGGCCTGAGCCTGCGCGGCTTCACCGTGCTCGACCACCCGGACCTGGAGGCCGAGTGGCGGGAGCGCCTGGCCGGCTGGCTGCGCGCCGGGGAGATCGTCCTGCCCCGGACGCCGGTGGCGGGCATCGACCGGGCCGTCGGAGCGTTGACCGGACTGTTCACCGGGGACACCTTCGGGACGACCGTCGTGGAACTCTGACGACCAGGGAGCGGGCATGCGGATCGGGGACGCGGCAGCGGCGGCGGGCACCACACCCAGGGCGCTGCGCTTCTACGAACAGCGCGGCCTCCTCCATCCGCCCGCCCGCTCCGCCTCCGGCCAGCGCGAGTACGGCCACGCCGAGGTCGCCCGGGTCCGGGTGATCCGCCAACTCCTCGCCACCGGGCTGACGGTGGACGACCTGGCCAGCCGGGCCCACCGCCTCGACCTGCTCGACCAGGACCCGCCGGTGCGCTGCTCCGGCTCCCCCGGTCCCGACACCTTCGCCCCCGTCGTCCACGCCCGGCTGGCCGCCCTGGACGCCGAGATCGCCCGCCTCACCGCGCTGCGCGCCAGGCTCGCCCACCACATCGCCACCGGCGGCGCGGACGTCCCGGCCGGGGACTGACGGACGCCCGGGTCACCGGCCTCCGCAACGGACTCGCCCGGCACCTCGCGACGGGGGTGCGCGAGGTGCCGGGCGAGGGTCCGGGGGTGGGGTCAGGTCGCGTCGGCGGCGAGCCGGGGTTCGGCGGGGGCGTCCTGGTCGGGCCAGCGGATCCGGGTGGCGCAGAGCGAGACGACGGCCGCCGAGGCGGCGACGGCGGCCATGCCCCAGAGCAGGCTGGTGGCGCCGGCGATGAAGCCGATCACGGCGGGGCCGGCCAGCAGGCCGGTGGTGCCCATGGCGGCGACCAGGGAGAGCGCATCGGGGCCCTGCCGGGCGGCGGCGACGTAGACGCACGGGGTCACCGCCGCCACGCCGAGGCCGACGCAGGCGAACCCGAGCAGGGTCGGGACGACACCGCCGACCGCCAGGGCGAGGGCCAGTCCGAGGCCGGCCAGCAGGCTGCCGGTGCGCACGATCCGGCCGTCGCCGAAGCGGGTGCGCCAGCCGTCCGCGAAGATCCGGGCGCAGACCATCATCACCGAGACCACCGCGATGCCCATCGGGGCGAGCCCGGCGCCGGCCTGCACGTAGTCCTTGAGGTAGAGCGCCGACCAGTCGTTCATGGCGCCCTCGGTGACGGTGCCGAACACCATCGCCAGGCCCATCCAGAGGGTCACGGCGGTCGGCAGCACGAAGCCGCGGCGCTCCTTCCGCTCCTCCGGCTCGGCGGCCGCGGCCGGGCCGTCCGTCAGCAGCCCCGGCCGGGCGGCCATGACCAGCACCGCGAGCAGCGCGGCGGCCACGCCGAAGTGCGCCGCCAGGGTGCCGGTGACGGAGGTGACGCCCGAGGCCAGCAGGGCGGCGAGCAGCGAGCCGGCGCTGAAGGTGGCGTGCAGCCGGGACATCGTGGTCCGCTCGAAGCGGGCCTCCAGCGCGGCGCCCTGGGCGTTCATCGCGACGTTCAGGGCGCCGACCGCGACGCCGTCGAAGAACAGCACCAGCAGCGTCACCGGATAGTTCGGCACCACCGACAGCGCGAGCAGGACGACGCCGAGGGCGAGCGCGGACAGCACCGAGAGCAGGCGGGAGCCGAGCCGCCGCATCAGCACCGCGACCAGGGGGAAGGACACCGCCGCGCCGACCCCGCAGGTCATCAGCAGCAGGCCGATCTGGGCCTCGCCCAGGTCGAGCCTGGCCTTGAGCGCGGGCACCCGGGAGACCCAGGTCGCGTACTGGAATCCGAGGACGAAGAACAGTGCGCCGATGGCCACTTGGGACCGGCGGAAGTCGTCGCGAACGGGGGACATCGGTATCAGCCCACTTCGGCTCTGGAGTGCGGCCCGGGGGTCGGGTCGGTGGGGTGCGGCAGCGGCCGGGACGGGACGGGGTCCAGCGGCATCGCCATGTAGACCGCCCGGGTGCCGTAGCTCTCGGGCAGGTCGATCTCGGGCCGGGCGCGGTAGCCCAGCGTGGTCCACAGCACGTGCGAGCCGCGGACGGCGACCAGCGAGACGCTCCGGTAGCCGGCCGTCCGGGCGGTCTCCTCCAGGTGCCGCAGCATCCGCAGGGACAGGCCCCGGCCGCGCAGCTCCTCGGCGACGACCAGGTCGTGCGCGTGCATGTTGGTCGGCCGCTCGCCCGCGCCCGCGCCGTGTCCGTCCTCGCTGCGGGCGAGGTCCGGGCAGCGGAACAGCGGGTACGGCAGGGCGAGCAGGTACCCGCCCACGCCGCCCTGGCCGTCCGGGTGCTCCAGCACGAAGCAGGTGTCCGGCGAGGCGCGGTGCCGGGACCGGAGCGCCTCGCGCCCCTCGGACAGGCCGCTGGCGGCGTAGGCGCGCTCCTCCAGCGCGACCACGGCGTCCCAGTCCTCCTCCCGGAGCAGCCGGATGCGCAGGTCGGTCGGAGCGTCGACGAGGGCGTCGGTCATGCGGTGCCTCCGTGGTGGTCCCGGCCGTCGCCGCCACCGATGCAGGTGTACGGCAGCGGCGCGAAGCCGTTGAACCCGCGGGTGGCGTAGGCCGTGGCGTACGCGCCGCAGGAGTGGATCCAGACCGGGTCGCCGGAGCGGACCGCGCGCGGGACGCGCACCCGGCCGCCGTCCTGGGCGTACGCGTCGTCGCTGTCGCAGGTCGGGCCGGCCACCACGGCGTTGACGAACTGGCCGCCCGGGTGGGCGGGGAACTCCAGCCGGTACTGGAGCTGGTCCATCTCGTACAGGCCGTTGAACTTGCCGCAGCTGAGGTAGAGCCAGTCCTCCCGGGTGCCGTCGAGGCGGTGGCGGGAGGTGAGCCGGGAGACGTGGGCGCGGATCGCGCCGTGGTCGGCGACCAGGTGGCGCCCGGGCTCCAGCAGGAACTCCAGCGGCCCGGCGGTGACGGCGCGCAGCCGTTCCATGCCCTCGCGGATCACCACGAACATCTTGTCCAGCGGCGGGTCGAGCGGGCGCCCGCCCCGGTCGAGGACGCCGAGGGCGGGCAGGCCGCCGCCGAGGTTGATCCGGGTCGGGGTGATCCCGCGCCAGTTGAGCGCCTCCAGCACGGCGGCCAGCGCGTCCACGGCGGCGGTCCAGGCCTCGGCGGTCATCTGCTGGGAGCCGACGTGGACCGACAGGCCGGACGGCACCAGCCCGGCGGTCCGGGCGGCGTCGAGCACCCGCACGGCGTCCTCGGGCGAGCAGCCGAACTTGTGGCTCAGGCCCCACAGGGCGCCCTCGCCGGTGGTCGCGATCCGGCAGAACACCCTTGCGCCGGGGGCGTGTTCGGCGATCGCCGCGACGTCCTCCAGGCTGTCGGTGGCGAAGTCCCGCACGCCCAGCCGGTAGGCCTCGGCGATGTTGCGGTCCGACTTGATGGTGTTGCCGTAGTGGATCAGCTCGGGCGGCACGCCGGTGCGCAGCGCCTGGGCGATCTCCTGCGGGCTCGCCGCGTCGAAGCCGGAGCCGAGCGCGGCGAGGTGCTCCATCACCTCGTCCACCGGGCAGGCCTTCATGGCGAACCGGACGGCCACGCCGGGCAGTTCGGCGCGGAGCGCGGCGTACTGGCGGCCGATGCCGTCGAGGTCATAGATGATCCGGTCGTCGGTGCCGTCGGCGAGTGCGGCGCGCAGCGCGCCGCGGTCGTGTTCGTCGGCGCGGGGTGGTTCGGTGTGCAGCACGGAGACGGACGGGGCGCGGTGGGCGGGCGGGTGGCCGGCGGCACGGGCGGTGGCGTGACCGGCGGCCGTACTGGTCTTGCTGGTGGTCTGGCGTATCACGGTGAGCTCCCCGTCCGGCTAGCGCGGCGACCGGTCGGCGGGGGTGGCCTTGGCCGCCCGCACCAGCGGGCCCCACGCGTCGATCAGCGCTGCGAAGTCCTCGATGTCCGCCTGCGCCTCGTCGAGCAGGCGCGCCCGCAGGGGCGCCAACCGGTCCGCGAAGTCGGCGTACTTCCCGCCGAGCCGCCGGTAGCAGCGGTCGAGTTCGGCGAGCCTGCGGTGGTTCTCCGCGCGGTCCGTCGCGGCGCTGCGACGGGCGGAGTCGGCGATCGCCTCGGGGCGGACGCGGTGCTGCTCGTCCAGCAGGGCGCCGCCGGCGGTCTCCATGTCGGCGTAGACCGGGTAGAGGTAGAGCATGGAGAGCAGGAACTTGGCGTAGCGCAGCTGGTAGGCGGTGAAGCCCGGTCCGGTGCGGCGTTCCGGGGTGTAGTAGTTGACGATGTGGCGGTTGTGGGTGACGCCCGGCAGGGTCGCGTCACGCACCAGGTGGTGCAGGAAGTAGTCGCTGCCGATGGTGTCGGTGGCGGGCGGCAGCGGCACCCGTTCGTACACCTCGTGGTGGAGGCCGATGTTGCACATGTCGATGTGCCAGATGTCGGGCAGGTCGAGCACCGCGCGGTCGGCGGTGAACGGCTCGCTGCCGCCGCCGGTGAAGGACTCGGCGACGAGTTCGCGCTTCTCCTGCTCGCTCGCCCCGGTGGGCGCCCAGAGCGCGACCACGTCGTGGTAGACCTCGGGGTCGAGTTCGCGGATCTCGCCGATGTCGACGGAGAGTTCGCCGACGAAGGAGGCGCCGACCAGCGCGACCTGCTTGTCCGCGTGCGCCGGGTCGAGGCGGTTCTCGGTGACGGCGGCGGCCGCGTCGGCGGCCTTCAGGCCGAGCGTGGCCAGCTCGTGCTCGATCGGGAACACCGGTTCGCCGTCGAGCAGTTGGTAGCTGCTGTCGGAGTCGCGGCGGTGCACCGACGCGCAGCCAAGCGCGGCGGCCAGCAGGAACGCCCGGTTGGTGCAGGCGCCGTAGGAGAGGGCGTCGGGCAGCATCAGGCGCAGCAGCCGGTCCGGGTCGGCCGCGCCGGAGCGCTCGACCGCCTCGCGCAGGAAGGCGCGTTGGGCGTCCTCGTCCAGGTGGTGGACGACCACGCCCTCGACGGCCGGCAGAGCGGCGAGGGCCGCGGCGTGCCGGGCGCGGGTCGCGGGGTCGGCGGAGTCCAGCACCAGCAGGTGCACCCGGACGCCGAACCGCCGTACGGCGTGGGCGGCTTCGGCGCCGATCGCGGTGATGGTGTCCGCGCACGCGCGGTTGGTGGGCAGGGTCAGGCAGACGTCGCGCATTCCCGCTCCCCCGTGTCCCCGCGTTCGTCGAACGGCTTGCCGCTCCAGGAGCGCAGGCCGAGCAGCTTCTCCCCCAGCTCGGTGAGTTCGGCGGTCCCGTAGCGCTGCGCCTCGGGCCGGTCGGCGTCGCCGACCAGCGTGCGGTTCCAGTCCGGCGTGCCGAGCGTGCGCCAGGACTCCACCCGGGAGCGGCGCAGCTTCTCGGACTCCTCCAGCGCGGGCATCATCGACAGGTACTGCACCGCGCGCACCCCGCCCGCGGAGGTGTTGGGCGCCACGCCGTGGGCGAGCAGGCCGTTCCAGATCAGCAGGTCACCGGCCTTCAACTCGGGCCGGACGACCGGGTACTCGGCGCGGTCGACGTCCGGGCGGATCGGGTCGCGGTCGGCCGGCTGGGCGGCCTGCCACTGGTTGAAGCGGCGGAACAGCTCCGGGTCGCACTGGAAGCCGCCGTGGTCGGGGGCGGTGTCGTTGAGCGCGATGATGCCCTGGACGCGCTGCGGCAGCACGCTCCGGGTGGTGTCGACGTCCCAGTGCAGCTCGATGTCGAAGCCGCGGTCGGTGGGCTCGATCAGCGCGCGGTCGCGGTTGCGGACGTTCGGCGGGTTGAGGTTGAGCCGGTCGAGGGTGACCCAGAGCTCCTCGCAGTCCCACACGTCGACGAAGGCGTCGTAGACGCGCTGCGCCTGGCGGCTGTCCCAGATGAGCTGGTGGTGGTAGGCCTCGACGAAGCCGTAGATGTGCAGGTGCCGGTCGAGTTCGTCGCGGTAGTCGCGCTCGCGGTACCAGTCCTCGGGGCGGTCCGGCGACAGGCCCTGGAACTCCCAGGCGAAGTCGAGCAGTCGGCGCGCGGCCTCGGCCGGGATCGCCTGCTTCACCACCACGTAGCCGTAGTCCTGCCAGAAGGCGTGGTCCTCCTCGGAGAGCACGCGCAGCGGGCGGGTCTTGCGGACCTCGCGCAGTGCGGTCGGGGCGAGGTAGCTCTCGGTGTCGGCGCTGAAGTAGGGGCGCTCCGACGCGGCCCGGTACAGGTATTCCCCCGCGGGTCCGTCGGAGTGTGGGGCAGGGCTCGGCATGGGCAGTCACTCCATGGTTCGTAGTCGACGCAGCGCTTCCTCGTACGCCAGGTGCGGGCACGGCGAGTCGGCGGCCGGTCACCGGCCGCAACGGGAATTCGAGCGCGGACCGGAAGGCCGTCCGCACACGGCCCTTCTCCCCTCGGCCCGCGGGCGCGGAACAGCGCCACGTCAGGGGGTCAACTCGTCCGTCCGGCAAGGCCGCTCACCCTGCATCAGCCATTGCCGAACCGCGCTCCCCATACGTTGGACTAGACCAACTAATGGTGTCAACCCTTTCCTGCGGGTTACCGATTGGGAAATCAACGCAGCTCACGGCGCCTCTCGGGGTTCGCTTTATGTTTCGGAGGCTGACATAAGCGCGGGTATGTTTCCGGAATTGACATAAGCGCGAACGGTGAACCGCCCGGGTCCGCCGTACGTTGGGCACATGGCACGCGCGTTGACGGCTCCCCCGTGGCTGACCGAGGGCCTGCGCCCCCGGTCCGCACCGGTCCCCTGGGCGGCGGCGGCCCGCGCCTCCGTCGCGCTCGCCGCCCCGCTCGCGGTGGGCACCGCCACCGGACGACCCGGCTACGGCGCGCTGGTGTCGATGGGCGCGCTGTCCGGAGTCATCGGGGACACCGCCGACGCCTACCGGATGCGGGTGTTCAACATCGCCGTGCCCCAGCTGTTCGGCGCCCTCGGGATGCTGTTCGGCACCCTGGTGTTCGGCACCGGCTGGACGGCCGTCGTGACGGTGACCGTCGTCGCGCTGGTCTCCGGCATGATCTCCTCGATCGGCGCGGTCGCCTCCGTCTCCGGACTGCTCCTGCTGCTCAACGCGGTGGTCGGGGCCGGCCTGCCGCTGCCCTCCCCGTGGTGGCTGCCGCCCGCCCTGCTGCTGCTCGGCGGCCTGGCGGTGCTCACCCTGACCCTGCTCGCCTGGCCGCTGCGGCTGGGCGTCCCCGAGCGGGCGGTGGTGGCCGGCACCTACCGGGCGGCCGCCGACCTGCTGGAGGCCGCCGGCACACCGGAGTACGACGGCCGCCGCCACGCGCTCACCCAGTCGCTCAACCAGTCCTACGACCTGCTGCTCGCCCGGCGCGCCCGCCGGCACGGCCGCTCACCCACCCTGGCGCGGCTGCTCGCCCAGCTCAACGCACTGATCCCGGTGGTCGAGGCGGCCCCCGCGGCCCAGCTGCGCCCGCCCGAGTTCGGCCCGCTGCCGGCCGACTACCCGGCCGCCGTCCGCGCGCTCGCCGACGCCGTCGAGCGGGACCGCGCCGGCCCGGCGCCGCCCCTCGCCCTGCCGAGCCCCGCCGGGCCGTCCACCCGCGCCCTGGTCGAGGCGATCGAGCACGCCGCCACCGTGGCGTACGAGGCCTCGCCCGACCCGTACGCCGCCGACGACCGGCTCGGCCGGCCGGCCCGCCTCGCGGTGCGGGCCCGGCGGGCGGCCAGGGCGCTGCTGCTGTCCGGCGCGTCCTGGCGGTACGGGCTGCGGCTGGCGCTGTGCATCGGGCTGGCGCAGGTGCTGGTCTCGGTGATCGCGGTGCCCCGCTCGTACTGGGTGGCGCTGACCGTGACCTTCGTGATGAAGCCCGACTTCGGCTCGGTGTTCTCCCGCGCGGTGCTGCGCGCGTTCGGCACCGCGGCCGGGCTGCTGATCGCCATCCCGGTCCTGGCCGAGGTGCCGCACGGCTGGTGGGACGTCCCCGTGATGGCGGTGCTGGCGACGCTGATCCCGGTGCTCTCCGCCAAGGGGTACGCCTTCCAGACCGCGGCCATCACCCCGGTCATCCTGCTGCTCTCCGACCTGCTCAACCACCAGGGCTTCCACCTGGTGCTGCCCCGGCTCTACGACTCGCTGATCGGCTGCGGGATCTCCCTGCTGGCCGGCTACCTGCTGTGGCCGGAGTCCTGGCACACCCGGATCGGCGACCGCCTCGCCAACGCCGTCCAGGACACCGCCTCGTACGTGTCGCTGGCCTTCGCCACCGGCCCCGGACCGGACGAACCGGCCGCCCGCGCCCGCTACCGGCGGCGGCTCTACCGGGACCTGTCCGCCGTGCGCAGCGAGTTCCAGCGGGCCCTCACCGAGCCGCCGCCGGTCGGGGCCCGGGCGCGGGCGTGGTGGCCGGTGGTGATCGCGGTCGAGCGGATCGTGGACACCACCACCGCCACCCGGGTGCGGATCGAGCACGGCGCGCCGGTGCCGACCACCGCCGAGGTCGCCGCCGTCACCCGGGAGCTGGCCGACCTGGCCGAGGCGCTGCGCACCGGCGAGCGGCTGCCGGAGGCGCGGCCGGACGCGCTGTCGCCGGACTGCGCGCTCGCCCGGCTGCACCACGAGGTGCGCGCGGCCCGGGCGGTGGCGGCGCCGCTGCCCTGAGCGTCACCGCCCGGAACGTGTCACCGCCCGGAGCACCGGGGTCCTGAGCACCGGGGTCCTGAGCAGCGGGGCCCTGAGCGCCGCCACTCCGAACGCCGCCGTCGCCGAACGGCCGACCGGGCCCCGGACCGGCCCGCTCAGTCCTGGATCCGCCGCCAGGGCCGGTCCGCCTCCAGCGCGAAGGCCAGCTCCAGCAGCAGCCGCTCCTGCCCGTGCGCCGCCGACAGGTGCACCCCGACCGGCAGCCCGCCGGGCGCGGAGCCCGCCGGCAGGGCGATGCCCGGGCCGCCGGCCACGTTGTTGACCGGGGTGAAGGCGACGTAGCGCGTCAGCCGGTCCATCAGCTCGTCGAAGTCCACGTTCGGGCTCAGGTGCCCGATCGGCGGGGTGGTGTGGGCCAGCACCGGGGAGAGGATCACGTCGTGGGTGCGGAAGATCCGCGCGTACACGCCCTCGGCCCGGCGCAGCCGCCGCAGCACGCCGGGGGTCCGCGGGAACTCGGCCTGGAACCGGCGGCGCAGCCCGGTGGTCAGGCCGTCCAGCCTCCCGGCCCGGAAGCCCGGGTCGATCAGCAGCCGGCCGGTGGCCGCGACGGCCCAGGCGATGTAGCCCCAGTAGCTGACGAAGTCGCGGGAGAACTCCTCGCCGAAGGGCAGTGCGGCGGGCTCGACCAGGTGGCCCATCGCCTCCAGCCGGGCGGCGGTCTCCTCGACCACCCGCCGGGTCGGCCCGTCGGTCCTGGCGGTCGGCGAGTCCACCACCAGGCCGATCCGCAGCCGCCGCTCGCCGGGCCCTTCGACCAGGCCGAGCGGGGGCAGCGCGGGGTTGCTCCGGTGCCGCTCGGCGGCGGCGAGGAAGGCGGCGGTGTCGCGCACCGAGCGGGTCAGCACGCCGTCGGTGACCAGGTCGATCGGCAGTTTGCCGCTCTGGGCGTTGGTGACCAGCCGGCCCCGGGTGGGCTTGAGGCCGACCAGCCCGCAGCAGGCCGCCGGGATGCGGATCGAGCCGCCGCCGTCGTTGGCGTGGGCGATCGGCACCACGCCGGAGGCCACCAGGGCGGCCGCGCCGCCCGAGGAGGCGCCGGCCGAGTGCGAGGGCTTCCACGGGTTGCGCACCGGCTGGGCGGTGGCGAACTCGGTGGAGGCGTTGAGGCCGAACTCGGGCAGCCGGGTCTTGCCGAGGACGGCCAGGCCGGTGGCGAGGAACTGGTCGGTGAAGCGCGCGTTGCGGCGGGCCGGGCGGGCGGGGAAGGCCTCGCTGCCCATCCCGGTCGGCAGGCCGCGCAGGTCCACGTTGTCCTTGAGGTAGGTCGGCACGCCCCAGAGCGGACCGCCGATGCCCTCCCGGCTGATCCGCGGCCTGTCGTACGAAGCGTGGGCGACGGGCAGCAGCGCGCCGTCCACCCGGGCGGCCCGGTCGACGGCCGCGCCGACCAGCTCCCGGGGGTTGACCGTACCGGCCCGGACCAGCGCGGCGAGCGCCACCGCGTCGTGGGCGCCCAGGGCGTCGTCGGCGAACGCGTGGACCCGCTCGTCGGTCATCCGAACCCCCCACTCCCCGCCGGACGTTCCGCCGTCCGACCATCGCACCGGCTGCTCGTACCTGCCCGGTTCTACTGACCGGTAATCTCACTGGGCTCCGAGTGTAGGCCCACCCGGCGACGCCCTGCGGCCCGGGGCGCCCTGCGGCCCGGGGCGCCCGCTCCCGGGCGGACGAGCCGTCAAGACAGCGAGGGCGCACGATCGTTCGCCCCGCGCCCCCGCGTTCACCCCGTCCGCCGGTCCACGATCGTTTCGCCGCACACCGCCGGGAAAGATCACGTTCGCGATTCGTCCCGGTCCTCCCGCCCCAACCAAGGTGACGCCCGTGCCGACCCCGTTCTTCCCGACCACCCGGTTCACCGCGGCCACCGCCCCCGGCGGCCTCCCGCTGCTCGGCCACGCCCCCGCCCTCCTCCACCACCCCCACGAGTTCGTCGCCGGCCTGCCCGCCCACGGCGACCTCGTCCGGCTGCGGCTCGGCCCGCTCCGCGCGTACGTGGTCTGCCACCCCGAGCTGGTCCGCCGGATGCTCACCGACGACCAGACCTTCGACAAGGGCGGGCCCCTCCTCGACAAGGCCCGGGAGGTCTTCGGCAACGGCCTCGCCACCTGCCCCGCCGCCGCCCACCGGCGCCAACGGCGCATGCTGCAGCCCGCGTTCCACCGCGACCGGCTGCCCGGCTACGCCGCGCTGATGATCGAGGAGATCGCCGGCGCCACCGCCCGCTGGCACGACGGCGACGTGATCGACGTCCCCGCCGCGATGTACCGCCTCTCCACCGCCGTCACCGCCCGCTGCCTGTTCGCCGCGCACGAGCGGGCCGGCTCGCTACCGGTGCACCGGAGCATGGACGTGGTGACCCGCGGCGTCGGCCGGCGGCTGATGCTGCCGCTGCCCGGCGCCGACCGCCTCCCCACCCCCGGCAACCGCCGCTTCCGCCGCGCCCAGCAGGACCTGCGGGAGATCACCCGGCGGCTGATCGCCGAACACCGCGCCACCGGCACCGACCGGCAGGACCTGCTCTCCACGCTCCTCGCCGCCACGGACGAGGACGGCCGGGGCCTGTCCGACACCGAGGTCCACGAGCAGGTGGTCACCTTCCTGCTGGCCGGCATGGAGACCACCGCCGCCACCCTCTCCTGGGCCTGGACACTGCTCGCCGCCAACCCGGCCGTCCGGACCCGCCTGCACGCCGAACTCGACACCGTCCTGGACGGCCGGCCCGCCCGCCACGAGGACCTGCCCTCCCTGCCGCTCACCGCCCGGATCGTCAGCGAGACCCTGCGGCTCTACCCGCCGCCGTGGATCCTCAGCCGCACCGCCACCACCGACACCGAGCTCGGCGGCCACCGCGTCCCGGCCGGCGCCACCCTGCTGTACAGCCCGTACCTGCTGCACCGCCGGCCCGACCTGTTCCCCCGCCCCGACCGCTTCGACCCCGACCGCTGGCTCACCACCGCCCGCCCCGCCCCCGGCACCTACGCGCCCTTCGGCCTCGGCGCCCGCCGCTGCATCGGCGACGCCTTCGGCACCACCGAGGCCGTCCTCGCCATCGCCACCATCGCCGCCCGCTGGACCATCGCCCCCACCCCCGGCCGGCCCGTCCGCCCCGTCCGCGGCTCCTCCCTCGTGCCCCGGCCCTTCACCGCGACGCTGACCCGCCGGGTCCGCTGACCGGATCCCCACCGGGCTTCGGTACTGTCCCGGCAGGGCCGGCCGCACGGGCGCCGGCCGCGGACCACACCGCTCGACCGGGACACCACCAGACCATGAACGCACCCACCCCATCGGGGCTCCTGACCGGGCTGCTCCGCGCCGTCCGGACGTACCCGCGCCGCTCGCCGCTGACCTTCGGCTACGTCCTCCTGCTCCTGCTCGGGAACGTCTGGGTCGGGAACCTGCTCGCCGCGGACCGGGCGGACGCGCTCCGCGACCACATCAGCACCAACCTCGACAACCTCCACGACCACCCGGTCACCGCCCTGTTCGGCAGCGCGCTGCTGTTCGACGGCACCCTCACCGAGATCCTCTCCACCGGCTTCGGCGGCACCCTGATCACCCTCGGCCTCGGCATCGGCTGCTGCCTCGCCTGGACCGAGCGCCGCTTCGGCAGCCCGCGCGCCGCCGCCGTCCTCCTCGGCGGGCACATCGGCGCCACCCTGCTCACCGCCGCGGTGATCGTGTTCGCCCTGCGGCACGGCTGGTACCCGGAGAGCGTGCGCCAGGCCTCGGACTACGGCATCAGCTACGGCGCCCAGACCGTCCTCGCCCTCGCCGTCCTCGCCCTGCCCCGCTGGGCCCGGCTGCCCTGGGCCGCCTTCGTCCTCGCCTGGCCGCTCTCCGGCGACGGCGAATGGCCCGGTCCCCTCCCGCCGTTCACCACCGTCGGCCACCTGTTCTCCGCCGCCCTCGGCTTCGCCCTGGCCGCCGCCGTGGCCCTCACCGCCGCCCGCCGCCGGCGCGCCGAAACCCTTGCCCCGGCGGCGGCCGACCGGTGATCATGCCCGGATGACCAGGAGTGCGAAGACCCCCTTCCACAGCCCCCGTTCCTTCCAGCTCTGGCACTACGGCATCGGCCACAAGGAGCTGGTGCTGCGCAGCCAGGCGGGCAGGCAGGAGCCCGAGACCCTCGACATCGTCTTCGAGACCGTGCGGGCGATGAAGCTCCACACCCACTACCCCACGCTGACGATCCGTTCCGCCACCCCCGAGGAGCGCAGGAGCATCCGGGAGTTCTCCGACGGCGGCCCGGGCGAGCTCTCCGGCGTGGGGCACTACTACCTGGTCCTGGAGTCGGAGCGGGACCCGGCCTTCGTGGTGTGCCGCCGGGTCGAGGCCTACGCCCGGCCCGGTGCGGAGGCCGACTACCGCATCACGGCGTCGACCGGGCGCCTGGTCTGGGCCGGCAGCCGGGCCTGAACCCGCGCCCGGGCCCGGCTCTGAGCCTGGACCCGTGCCCGAGCGCGAGCCCACGTCAGCCCGGCGGGCGCCGGTCGGCGGCGATCGCGGTGAGCAGCCGCTCGATCTCCGCCAGCCGGCGCCGCAGGTCCTCGACGTCGGCGCGGGTGGCGCTCTGCTCGCCGTGCTTGAGGGCCACCAGCAGCTGCCCGTCCGGCTCCAGCCGGGCGCGGGCGACGTCGCCGACCTTGTCGCCGTTCTGGATCCGGATGGCGTGCTCCAGCTCGGACGGGCGCAGCGCCAGGCTGTGCAGCGCGCCCTCGACCAGCTTGCCGTCCTTCACCACGGTGGTGGGCCTGCCCTCCAGGAGCCGGGCGGCCTTCGGGTCGCGGGCGAGCCAGCGGGTGACGCCGGCGTTCACCGCGACCAGCGTGACCGCCCCGATCGCGCCGCCGAGCAGGCTGTTGTCGTTGCCGATGATGGCGTTCTGCACCACGTTGGAGAGCAGGAAGACGACCACCATGTCGAAGGTGTTCAGCCCCGCCAGCCCGCGTTTCCCGGCCAGCCGGAACAGCACCAGGATCAGCACGTAGACGGCGACCGTACGGAGGACCTTCTCCACGATCGGAATCTGGACGGCCATCAGGTCGTGCCACACTGCCCCGCTCCTCCCGCCTCGACTGCAAGCGAACGGGGCAGACGCTACGCCACGGTCACCGCTTGGGCCTGCCGCGCCGGGCCGCCGCGCCCCGCCCGCCGGCCTTGGCGCCCCCGGCCTTCGGCGCCCCCGCGCGCTGTCCACCGGACTTCTGCCCGCCCGCCTTCTGGCCACCCGCCTTCTGCGCGCCGCCCTTCTGCCCGCCGGACTTCTGCGGCTGCGGCTTGCCCCGGCCGGCCGCCGCCTTCTTCGGCTGCGCCTCGGGCGCCGCCTGCCCGGCCCCGCGCCCGCGCGAGCTGTTGACCGTACGGCCGCGGACGATCCCGATGAACTCCTCCACCAGGTCCGTCGTCCGCTCCTGCGGCCAGGCCAGCGCCACCTGGGACTGCGGCGCCTCCACCACCGGCCGGTAGGTGAGGTCCCGGCGGTGGTGCAGCCGGGCCAGCGACTGCGGCACCAGGAGCACGCCGACGTTCGCCGCGACCAGCTCGATCGCGTCCTCCGTGCTGTCCGGACGCGCGATGGCGGGCCGCCCGGGCAGGGTGTCGGCGGTGAAGCCGAGGGTGTCGTCGAGCGGGTGGAAGACCACCTCCTCGGCCAGGTCGTCCAGCGCGACCTCCTCGGCGGCGGCGAGCCAGTGGTCCTTGGGGAAGACCACGACGGTGGTCTCGCTGTAGAGCGGGATCGCGCTCAGCACGTCCTTGTCGACCGGCAGCCGGACCAGCCCGGCGTCCGCGCCGCCCTCGCGCAGCGTGCGCTCGCCGTCGCCGAACGGGACCGCGAGGAGGTCCAGCGGCACGTCCGGGAGCCGCTCGCTCCAGACCCGGACCCATTTGCCGGGGGTCACGCCCGGGACGTACACGAGCCGGAAGGACGGGTTCACCTGCATGTCTGTCACAAGGCAAGGCTACCGACCGTGACCGGGAGCGCCCGCGCACTCCCTTACCCTTGTCACCATGACATCGCTCAAGCAGAAGACCAGCCAGACCATGAAGCCGGCCACCGCGGCCAAGAAGCTGGGGATCTACCTCGACGCGGCGCCGACCGGCTTCCAGGAGGGCGTGGTCTCCCGCGAGGAGCTCAGCGCGCTGCAGGCCGAGCCGCCGCAGTGGCTCCAGGACCTGCGCAAGAACGGCCCGCACCCGCGCCCGGTGGTCGCCGCCAAGCTCGGCATCTCCATCTCCGGCCTGGCCCGCGGCGGCGTGACCGAGGCGCTCACCACCGAGCAGATCGAGGCGGTCAAGGCCGAGAACCCGCTCTGGCTCCAGCACGAGCGCGCCAACCAGGTGGACGTCCGCAAGGAGACCGCCCGGATCAAGGAGAAGCACGAGAAGGAGGCCGCCGCCCAGGCCGCCAAGGAGGGCAAGGCCGCCAAGGCCAGCTGACCCGTCCTCCCCCGCCCGGCACGGCGGCGCTCCGGCGCCGGTTGCCGGGCCCCCGCGCGACGACGGTGCCGGCGTCCGTTCCGACGGACGCCGGCACCGTCGTGTGCGCGGGTCCGTACGCGGGTCCGCGGGTGGGTCCGTACGCGGCTTCGCAGGTGGGTCCGTACGCGGCTTCGCAGGTGGGTCCGTGCGTGGCGGGCGCCGGCGGGAGGGGACGGAACCCCCGTCCCACCAGCGCGTATTGACCGGGCCGCCGGTCGCTCCGAATAATCGGCGGGACCGGGCACGGCGGTACGCCGCGCCGCGGTACACCGCATCGGGGGAGCGACCGTGATCGAACAGCCTCAGCACACCGGACTCGCCGCACTCGCGGAGGAGTTCTTCGACGCCGAGAACACCCACAACCCGTTCGACGCGACCCTCAGCGGGGTCGAGGGCTACGCCCACCTGGTGCCCGACCCGTCCCGCGCGGCCGCGCACCGCCACCGCGAGGCCCTGCTGGGCTTCACCGCCCGGCTGGCCGCGATCCCGCTGGACTCGCTGGCCGGCGAGGACCGGATCACCCACCGGGTGCTCGCCCGGCTGCTCGCCAACGGCATCGGCCAGATCACCCACGGGCTGGCCGAGTTCAGCGTCTCGGCGACCATCGTCGCCCCGCAGAACGAGGCCTTCACCGCGCTCGCCATGACCTCGATCGACCAGGAGGGCGCCGACGCCTACCTGGAACGCCTCGCCGCGCTGCCCGACTACTTCGACGCCGTCCTGCGCCGCACCCTGGACGCCGCCGCCGAGGGCCGCCACCCGCTGCGCAGCGGGGTCGACGCCGCCGTCGCCCAGCTGGAGACCCACCTGGCGACCGCCCCGGCCGAGGACAAGCTGCTGCGGCCGCTGGCCGGCCGCCCGGAGTCCGAGCGCGCCCTGGCGATCGTGCGCGACGCCGTCCGCCCCGCGGTGGCCCGCTTCCTGGCCGGGCTGGCCCAGCGGCTGGCCCCGGGTGCCCGGCCGGACGACAAGGCCGGGGTCTGCCACGTGCCGGGCGGCGCCGAGGGCTACGCGGACGCCGTCGCCCGCTTCACCCGGCCCGGGCTCACCCCGGAGGAGGTGCACCGGATCGGTCTGGAGGCCGTCGCGGCGCTGCGCGAGGAGTTCGCCGAGCTGGGCGGCAAGGTGCTGGGCATCACCGACCCGGCCGCCGTGCTGACCGCGCTGCGCGAGGACCGCTCGCTGCGCTTCGGCAGCGCGGCCGAGATCGTCGCCCTGGCGGACGGGGCGCTGGACCGGGCCCGCCGCGCCGCCCCGGACTGGTTCCGCCCGTACCCGATCGCCGACTGCGTGACCAGGGAGATCGACCCGATCGAGGCGGAGACCGCGCCGCTGGCCTACTACCAGCCGCCGGGCCCGGGCGGACTGCCCGGCACCCACTGGATCAACACGCTGCGCCCGGAGACCCGGTTCAGCTACGAGTACGAGGCGATCGCCTTCCACGAGAGCGTTCCCGGCCACCACCTCCAGCTCGCCGTCGCGCAGACCCTGCACCACCTGCCGCGGTTCCGGCGGAACCCGAGCGGCCAGCTGACCGCCCACGTCGAGGGCTGGGGCCTGTACACCGAGCGGCTCGCGGACGAGATGGGGCTGTACGGCTCGGAGCTGTCCCGGTTCGGGATGCTCTCGCTGGACGCGATGCGGGCGGTCCGGCTGGTGGTGGACACCGGGATGCACCACTACGGCTGGTCCCGGGAGCGGGCGAAGGCCTACATGCGGGCCAACACCGCGACCCCCGAGGCCAACGTCCGCAACGAGATCGACCGCTACATCGCCTGGCCGGGCCAGGCCACCGCCTACCTGATCGGCCGCCGGGAGATCGTGCGGCACCGCGAGCGGGCCGAGGCGGCGCTCGGCGCCCGGTTCGACGTCCGGGAGTTCCACCACCGGCTGATCGGGCACGGCAGCCTGCCGCTGGGGGTGCTGGAGGAGCTGGTGACGGACTGGATCGCGGAGCAGTAGGCCGCAGGCCCTCCGGCCGGGCTCAACGGCCCAGCACCGCACCGCCGTTGAGCCCGATCACCTGACCGGTCAGGTACCCGGCGGCCGGCGAGGCCAGGTAGGCGACCGCCTCGGCCACGTCGGCCGGGGTGCCCGCCCGGCCGACCAGGGTGTCGGCCACCTTCCGCGCGTGGAACTCCTCGCTCCAGCCCGCCCCGAAGATCTCGGTGGACTCGACGTACCCGGGCGCGAGCACGTTCACCGTGATCCCGTCCGGCCCCAACTGCCGCGCCAGGCCGAAGGCCCAGCCGTGCAGCGCGGCCTTGGCCGCGGCGTACGAGCCCGCCGAGTGCGGGCCCGCGCCGCCGCGCTGGGCCGCGGCCGAACTGATCACCACCAGCCGGCCGCCGGGCCGCCGCAGCGCGTCCTGGAGCGCGGTGGTCAGCAGCACGGCGGTGAGCAGATTGCCGTCCAGGTCCCGCCGCCAGGCGGCGGCCAGCGCGGCCAGACCGTCATCGGCGGGCGGGGTGACGATCGCGCCCGCGTTGTTCACCAGCACGTCCACCGGCCCGAGCCCGGCGATCCGGGCCGCCGCCGCCTCGACCGCCGCCGGGTCGGTCAGATCGGCCGCCACCGGCACGACGCGCCCCGGTCCTGCGGTCCGCTCGATCTCCTCCCGGGCCTGCTCCAGCACCGCCGCCCGGCGGCCGACGACCACCACCCGGTGCCCGTCCCCGACCAGCCGCGCCGCGATCGCCCGGCCGATCCCGGTCCCGCCCCCGGACACCACCGCGAGCCGCTCCACCGTCGTCACTCCGCCCCCCTCGGGCTTCGGCCCGTACGCGCCGGGCGATGTTCGGCAGCCCCCGGTCACCTGGCGGTACCGGGGGCCTGGTCGTCCACGTCATGATCAGACCGCCGAGGGCCTTCGCCCCCCGGCGCCGGCGGCACGCTCGTCCGGACCGGTCAGACCACCGGCGGGACGACCGGCAGGTTGCGCTTGTGCTCGGTGCGGCGGTAGTGGCCGAGGACGGTGCGGAAGACCTCCTCGCTGACCGGCATGCCCTCCAGGAAGTCGTCCAGGGCGTCGTAGCTGACACCGAGGGCGTCCTCGTCGGGGCGGCCGGGGGCGAGGTCCTCCAGGTCGGCGGTCGGGATCTTCTTGACCAGCTCGGCGGGCGCGCCCAGCGCCTCGGCGACCGCCCGCACCTGGCGCTTGGTGAGGCCGGACAGCGGCATCACGTCGGCCGCGCCGTCCCCGAACTTGGTGAAGAAGCCGACCGCGGCCTCGGCCGCGTGGTCGGTGCCGACGACCAGCCCGCCCTTGGCACCCGCCGCCGCGTACTGGACCACCATCCGCTGGCGGGCCTTGACGTTGCCGCCGACGAAGTCCTCGTGGCCGTGGTCGCCGTAGGTCAGGCCGGCCGCCTTCAGGGCGGCGAGCGCGCCGTCGGCGGCGGGCTTGACGTCGACGGTCAGCACCTCGTCGGCGCGGATGAAGCCGAGCGCGAGCTGGGCGTCCGCCTCGTCCGCCTGGACGCCGTACGGCAGCCGCATGGCGGTGAAGGTCACCTGGTGCCCCTCGGCCCGCAGCCGCTCGACGGCGAGCTGGCACAGGCGCCCGGCGGTGGTGGAGTCGACGCCGCCGCTGATGCCGAGCACCAGGCTGCGCGCGCCGGTGGCCCGCACCTGGCCGACCAGGAACTCCACCCGCCGCTCGGCCTCCTTCGCGGGGTCCGGCACGGGGACGACCCCGAGGGCACGGGCGATCTCCCGCTGGACGTCGGCGGGCAGGGGCTCGGTCATTCCGACTCCTCGGGACGGTGGGTACGTGACGCGATCACGAGGATACGACCACCCACGACGCGGCCGTCACGGGCGGGGGGCCTCCCCCGGTTCCGCCTGCGCGTCCGTGTCCGCCGGTGCCGCCTGCGCACCCGCCTCCGCCGCTCCTTCGGGCCCGTCCGGCTTCCGCAGCGAGACCGGCCGCTCCGGCCTCGGCGCCGGGTGCGACAGGATGTCGAGCACCACCCGGCCGTCCACCGTCTCCTGGGCGACCAGCAGCGCCGCCAGCTCGTCCAGGTGGTGCCGGTGGTCGGTGAGCAGGGCGACGGCCCGCCGCTCGGCGCCGCGCAGCAGGCGGGCCACCGCCTCGTCCACCGCGCGCTGGGTCTGCTCGGAGTACGGGCGGCGCAGCAGGTCCTCGGGGTTGTCGCCGAGGTAGTGCGGGGTGCCGCTGGAGTAGCCGACCGGGCCGAGTTCCGGGGAGAGGCCGAACTCGCGGACCATCCGGGTGGCGACCGAGGTGGCGTTGGCGAGGTCGTTCGCGGCGCCCGTGGAGCCCTCTCCGAAGACCACCAGCTCCGCCGCCCGGCCGCCGAGCTGGACGGTGATCAGGTCGACCAGGTAGGCCTCGCTGTACAAGTGCCGTTCGGCCTCGGGCAGCTGCTCGGTGGCACCGAGGGCGACGCCGGCCGGGAGGATCGTCACCTTGGCGACCGGGTCGGCGTGCTCGCACAGCGCGGCGACCAGCGCGTGTCCGGACTCGTGCACCGCGACGGCGTGCCGCTCGTCGGGCAGCAGCGCGTTGGAGGACTCCCGGCGGCCGAGCAGCACCCGGTCGCGGGCGGTGTCGAGGTCGTCGGCGGTGAGGGTGGCACGGTCGGCGCGCACGGCGTTGATGGCGGCCTCGTTGACCAGGTTGGCGAGGTCGGCGCCGGAGAAGCCGGGGGTGCCGCGGGCGAGCCGCCCGAGGTCGACGTCCGGGGCCAGGGTCTTGCCGCGGGCGTGCACGGCGAGGATGGCGGCCCGCTCGGCCTGGTTGGGCAGCGGGACGGTGACCTGCCGGTCGAAGCGGCCGGGGCGCAGCAGGGCCGGGTCGAGGGCGTCCGGGCGGTTGGTGGCGGCGATGACGACGATGCCGGTGCTCTGGTCGAAGCCGTCCATCTCGGCGAGCAACTGGTTCAGGGTCTGCTCGCGCTCGTCGTTGCCGCCGAGCCGGGTGCCGCCCGCCCGGCGGCCGCCGACGGCGTCGATCTCGTCGATGAAGATGATCGACGGCGCGCGCTTGCGGGCCTCGTCGAAGAGGTCGCGGACCCGGGAGGCGCCGACGCCGACGAACATCTCCACGAAGCCGGAGCCGGTCACCGAGAGGAAGGGCACCGAGGCCTCGCCGGCGACCGCCCGGGCGAGCAGGGTCTTGCCGGTGCCGGGCGGCCCGACCATGATCACCCCGCGCGGCCCCTTGGCCCCGGCGGCGGCGTACCGCTCCGGGCTGCGCAGGAAGTCGACCACCTCGCTGACCTCCTGCTTCACCCCCTCGTACCCCGCCACGTCGGCGAACCCGGTGTCCGGCCGCTCCGCCTCGATGATCTTGGCCCGGGACCGTCCGATGGCACTCAGACCGCCGCCCAGCGAACGGGCGGCCATCCGGCCGGACCAGAGGAAGAGCCCGCCGAAGATCAGCAGCGGCAGGAACAGCAGCAGGGAGGACCAGATCGAGCCGCCGCCGCTGCTCCGGCTGCCGGTGACGGTCACGTGGTGGTCGGAGAGCGCGCTGCTGAGCTGGGAGGTGTCCAGGGCGGTCGGGATCTGGCTGCTGAAGTGGGTGCCGTCCTTGAGCGTGCCGCTCACCGCGCCGGTGTCGCTGACGTCCACGGTCTGCACCTGGCCGGCGTCGACCCGGTTCACGAAGTCGGTGTAGCCGTAGCGGGTGCCGGGCTTGCCGGGGTTGGAGAAGAGCACCAGCAGGAGCAGCGTCACCAGTACGGCGACGGGCAGCAGCCAGCGACGCCACGAGGGCGGCGGGGGCTTGGCCGGGCCGCCGGGGCCGGGGCGCTGGTTCCGGCCCGGGCCGGGGCCCTGGCCCGGGCCCCGTGGTTGGCCCCAGCCCTGCCTCGGGCCGGGGTCGGGGCCGGAGCCCGGCGGGGTCGTGGGGTGACGGGCGACGCGCAGCCGGATTCGTGCGATCATCCACGCTCACCGCCTCTCGGGGGGCCGGACAGCCTCCGTCCCTCCATGGTCGGACTCTCCGCGCCCGGACGGGAGCCTGAAGGGGGTGGCAGCGGTCCACTCGGGGGAGAACGACCCGCTCGGCGCCACGGCCCGCGGCGCCGGATCGGACACGGGAGGCGGGCACAGCGTCGGACACGGGAGGCGGACGCGGGCAGGCCGAAGGCCGGTCCGGTACGTGGGGTCGCGCCGTCGCGAACGGTTTGCGGAAGCCTGCCGGGCGCCTCCACCGCACCCGGCGGAGCCTTCGCCCGGCCGCTCCTTCGGCTGCCCCTCCGACCGCTCCTCCGGGCCGCGCTCAAGGATCATCGGGCCGTACGGAGTTGGCGATCGAGCCGCCCGCCAGGACGATTCGCGACCTAGAGTAGCCGCATGGTCAACGAGGAACTGCCAGCGCCGCACAAGACGCCCGGGGCCGCCGTGGAACCCCGGGCCGGGGACAGCGACCGGGACGCGGTGGCCGAGCAGTTGCGGATCGCCGCCGGCGACGGCCGCATCGACCTCGGGGAACTGGAGGAGCGGCTCGACCGCACCTACGCCGCGCGGACGTACGGCGAACTCGACGTCCTGGTGGCCGACCTCGGCGGCCGGCTGGAGGCCCGGGAGGCGTCCGCGGCGGAGGAGGTCCTCACGCTCCGGCCCCGGATGAACAACATGGTGCAGAGCGGCCGCTGGTCCGTGCCCCGTCGGATCGTCGCGGAGACCAAGATCTCGCTGCTCACGGTCGACTTCACCGAGGCCGTGTGCCCCCACCGGGAGATCACGGTCGAGGCCTCGACCGGCATGGGCCACATCCGGCTGATCGTCCCGCGGGGCTGGGGCGTACGGATCGACCCGTCGAGCACCAACACCGGAAACATCGTCAACAAGGCGGCCGAGCAGGCGGAGCCGGGCGCCCCGGTGCTGACCGTGATCGGCCACCCCCGGTCGGGGCCGATCAGGATCAAGCAGCGCCGCCGGGGCTGACGGGCCGCAGTCCGGGCCCGCGGCAGTCCTCCGTGCGGGCACGCCCGATGCGGGCTCGGCGAGGGCTCAGTGCGGGCTCGGCGCGGCCTCCGCCGGGGCGGGTCAGGAAAAGTCGAGCGCGTCCGTCCGGGTCCGCTTGAGCTCGAAGAACTTCGGGTACCCGGCCAGCAGCCGCACACCGTCGAAGACCCGTACGGCGTCCTCGCCGCGCGGGATGGCGCTCAGCACCGGGCCGAAGAAGGCGACGCCGTCCACGTGGATGGTCGGCGTCCCGACCTCCTCGCCGACCGGGTCCATGCCCTCGTGGTGGCTCTTGCGCAGGGCCTCGTCGTACTCCGTGCTGTTCGCCGCCTCGGCCAGCTCCTCCGGCAGGCCCGCCGCCGCCAGCGCCTCCCGGATGACGGCGTCGTCGGCGGCCCGGTCCTGGTCGTGCAGCCGGGTGCCGAGCTCGGTGTACAGCTCGCGCAGCACCTGCGGGCCGTGCTGCTCGGCGGCGGCGATGCAGACCCGCACGGGGCCCCAGCCGGTGGTCATCAGGCGCTGGTAGCGCTCGGGCAGGTCGGTGCGGCCCTCGTTGAGGACGGACAGGCTCATCACCCGGAAGTTCAGGTCGAGTTCGCGCTGCTTCTCGACCTCCAGGATCCACCGGGAGGTTATCCAGGCGAAGGGGCAGACGGGGTCGAAGTAGAAGTCGACCTTGACGGTGTCGTCGCCGGCCCGGTGGCCGTTGCCGGGGTGCCGGTCGGGAAGCCGGGCGGCGAGCTGGTCGAGGTGGTGCTGGGCGGGCGCGGTGTTCGTCACGTCGTTGGTCACGCTGAGAAGACTAGTGACAGAGTGGCCCACTCTCCAGGGCCAATCGATAGCTGTTCCAGTGGGCCACTTTCACTCCCGGCCGTCCGTCCCCGCACGCCCTACGCGCCCGGCACGGCCCGCACGCCCCGCACACCCCGCCGACCGCTCAGCCGCAGGTCGTCCCGTCCGCCGGCACCGTCCCGTCCAACAGGTAGGCGTCCACGGTCTGCTTCAGGCACGGGTTGCCGGTGTTGTAGCCGCCGTGCCCCTCGCCCTGCAGCGTGACGGTGACGCCGACGCCCGCGCCGAGCTGCTGCGCCATCGTACGGGCGCCCTCCACCGGGGTGGCCGGATCGCCGGTGGTGCCGACCACCAGGATCGGGGCGGCCCCCGGCGCGGACACCTCCGGATGGGCGGCCTTGCCGGGGACGGGCCAACCGGTGCAGGCGGTCAGTCCCCAGGCGGTGTAGGACCCGAACACCGGGGAGGCGGCCTGGAACTGCGGCAGCTGCTGCTGCACGTCCTGGTCCGAGTAGCGCTGCCGGGCGTCCACGCAACTGATCGCCCGGTTCGCGGCGTTCAGGTTGCTGTAGTGCCCCTGCGCGTCGCGCCCGTTCAGCGCGTCGGAGAGCTGGAGCAGCGTGTCGCCGGTCCCCTGGTCCATCGCCTGGGTGAGCCCGGCGGCCAGCACGGGCCAGGTCTCCTGGCTGTACAGGGCGCCCGCGATGCCGGTGATCGCCAGGCTCTCGGTGAGCTGCCGCCCCTGGGTGGTCGGCAGCGGCGACTGCGCCAGCTTCTGCACCAGGGCGGTGACCTTCGCGGTGCCCTCGTCGCCGCCCGCGCCGGTCGGGCAGGCGGCCCCGACCTGGGCGGCGCAGGCCTTCATGAAGTCGTCGAGGGCGAGTTGGAAGCCCTGGGCCTGGCCGAGCGCGGCCTGCTGCGGGTCCTTGGTGGGGTCGACCACCGAGTCCAGCACCATCCGGCCGACCTGCTGCGGGAACAAGTGCGCGTAGACGCCGCCGAGCTGGGTGCCGTAGCTGATGCCGAAGTAGGAGAGCTTCGGGTCGCCCAGCACCTGCCGCATCAGGTCCATGTCGCGCGCGGCGCTCTCGGTGTCCACGTACGGCAGCACCGCGCCGGAGTTGTGCTCGCAGGCGGCGACGAAGCGGGCGTTGCCGTCGTCCAGGGCCTTCACCGCGTCGGGGGTGTCGGGGGTGCTGTCGGCGGCGGTGGCGGCGTCCATCGCCCGGTCGTCCAGGCACGTCACCCCGTCGCTGGCGCCGACCCCGCGCGGGTCGAAACTCACCAGGTCGTAGCGGGAGTTGAGGGAGGAGTAGGTCGCGGCCAGGGCCGGCAGGGTGGCCACGCCGGAGGCGCCGGGGCCGCCGAAGTTGAACAGCAGCGAGCCGATCCGGTGCTGCTCGTCCTTGGCCCGGCTGCGGATCAGCGCGAGACCGATCGTCGTGCCGTCCGGTTTGCCGTGGTCCAGCGGGGTCTTGAGGGTGGCGCACTGCCAGTCGGCGGCGGGCGCGGTGCCGTCGCCCTGGGCACCGGTGGGGGCGGGGCAGGCGTGCCAGTCCAGCTGTTGGGCGGCCAGTCCGGTGGCGGTGCCGGTGGCTGCCGCCGTCCCGGTGGTCGGGGAGGTCGGGGAGGTCGGCGCGGGCTCGGCGGCGGAGGAGCCGTCGCCCTGGCAGCCGGTGGCCGCGGTGAGCAGCAGGACGGTCAGGCCGAGCGCTCCGGCGCCGCGGACGACGGTGTGCATGGGGCGGGTCCACCTCTCGGTCGGCCGGGCACCCCGGCGCGCGGTCTCGGGCCTGCCGGACACCCCGGCGCACGGCGGGAGGGCTCACGGCGGGACGGCCTACGCCTGACGGGCCTGCGTGCGCGCGGCACTCGGTTCGCCGACGCACCACAGACCCTAGGGGCCGGGGACCGCCGATGCCCTGCGGAGACCCCCGGACGGGGGGCGTGCGCCGTACCGGCTGCCACCGGCCGAACGGGTGCCGGGCCGGTGGGCCGACGGGCTCCGGCTGACGGGCCGACGGGCTCGGACTGACGGGCTCGGCCCGGCCCAGCCCGGCTGCGGCGCCTCTCGGTGGCGGCGGGGCACGTCTCGCTCCGCCCCCGGGCTCTGCCGCCGTTCCTGTCTCGACCCTGCCGATCGGCAGGGTCGAGACAGGAACGGCGCAGCGGGAACCTCCCGATCGGCACATGTGCGACGGACCGGCGGCACGCAAAGATGACGGCCATCGGGGCCCTGCCGATGGGGCCCGGGAAGGAGCCTCCCGTGACCGCCCTGACTCTGTCGTCCCTGTCCCCGCTGTTCCCGTTCCCGCTGTTCCCGTTCCTGCCCTTCCTCTTCCTCTTCCTCTTCCTGCTGTTTCGCCGGCGCACCGCCTCAGTACAACGCCATGCCCGGGGTTCCCCGCACCGCGTACGCCGGCAGGCGCAGCCCGCCGAAGGCGTCCCGGGGCAGGCTCAGTCCGAAGCGCCGCTCGACGGCGCCGAGGGTGCGGCGGCGGGCGGCCCCGTCGGGCTCCCGCCCGGGGTCGCAGGAGGTCACGCCGTCGGCCTCCAGGACTCCGGCGGCGACGAGGTCCGGCACCAGCAGGTCCGGCTCCTGGCCCCAGCGCCAGCGCTCCTCACCGAGGCCGAAGCCGCACAGCACGGCACCGTCCCGGGCGTAGTCCAGCAGGGCCGGCCGCCGCTCCGGCATCGGGCGGAAGTGCACCACCTCGGCTCCGTCGCGCGCTATCTCGGTGAGCAGCTCACCGCCGGTGGAGTCGCCGTACTCGATCGCGAACGACCAGCCGGCGCACGCGCCGACCCGGATCACGCCGTCGCCGTCGTCACCGGGGCGGTAGACGTCGATGTCCAGGTCCCGGATCTCGGTGTCACTGATCGGCTCGGTCGCGGTGGCCGGGTCGGCACCCATCCGGTGGGCGAGCTCCGCGGGCGTGATCCCCCGGGCGAAGACGACGCCGCCGACCTCACCGTCCGTGCCGGGCCCACCCATTGACGACCGGCTGGTGCCCGGTCGGCCGGTGCTCGGCCGACCGATCTCCAGGAGCCACTGGATACCGTCGCCGTCCTGCCCCACTCCCCCGTGCGTGCCGTCGGTCATGCCGCCCTCCCCTCGCGCGCGGCCTGCGGTGACCGGGCGCGCCCGTGGGCACCCTAACCGACCCGGCCGACACCCGGCCGCCGGTCGCCGGATCGCCGCCCGAACCAGCCGCGCCCGGATCGCCAACCACCCCTGATCAATCGGAAGGAGACCGATCCGAAGCCGAACTCACCTGGCACCCTTCGCCGTTCACCCGGAAGAGGCGGCACACGCCCCGCCCCCGCCACTCACCGGGACGCGGCCGGTACCTTCTTGCCCACCGCCTCGAACAGCAGCTTCGCGGCCACCGTCGCCCCGTCGGTGCGGATACCGCCGGCCACGGCCTCCGCCCGTACCCGGGTCTCGGGCGCCAGGGCCGTGGCGAGCGCGGCGGAGAGCGAGTCGACGGTCGGCGTGCGGTCGAGATGGGCCGCGCCGATGCCCAACTCGGCCACCCGGCCGGCCCAGTACGGCTGGTCGGCGATCCGGGGCACGACCACCTGGGGCGCGCCCGCCATGGCCGCGGTCGTCGTGGTGCCCGCACCACCGTGGTGAACGACGGCGGCCACCCGGCGGAACAGGGCCTGCTGGTTCACCTCGCCGACGACGTGGCAGTCCTCGTGCTCGTCGACCGCGGCGAGCCCGGCCCAGCCGTGGGCCAGGAGCACCCGGCGTCCGTGCGCGCGGCCCGCTTCGACGGCCACCCTCGCGATGTCCTCCGGGGCGTGCGCGGCCATGCTGCCGAAGCCGACGTACACGGGCGGTTCACCGGCGGCCAGGAACGCCTCCAGGTCGGCCGGGAGCGGCCGGTCGTCGGGCAGGATCCACGCGCCGGTCTGCACCACGTCGAGTTCCGTCCTGCCCTCCGACGGGCACAGCGTCGGGTCCGCCGCCAGCCACGGCCGTCCGGTGAGGACGTGGTCGCGGACGTTCTCCACCGGCGGCAGGCCGATCGCCGCCCGGTGGCTGTTGAGCGCCTCCCCGTACAGCGCGTTCACCCGCTGGGCGTCCTGCTCCCAGAGCTTCCGGTAGTCGGTCTCGTCGTCCGGGGACGGCGTGCCCGGCCGCCGGCCGGGCCGGGAGTGCCGCGAGGGCAGTCCGAGGATGTGGAAGCAGGCCAACACGTAGGGCAGGCCGAGCTTCTCGGCGACGTCCCGCGCACCGGCCGGCATCAGGCCGGTCGCCAGCACCACGTCACAGCCCTCGGCCGCGGCGGTCAGCGTCTCGAACCGCACGGCGACCAGCTCACGGGCGAGCCGGAACGCGTCCTCCGCCGTCGGCGGCCTCGGGCCGGCCACCACCGACCGCACCGACGGACCGAGCGGCACCAGCGGCACCCCCGCCCGCCCCAGCACTGCCGCGAACTCCTCGTCCGGCGGCGCGCACACCCGCACCTCCGCACCGAACCCCCGCAGCGCCACCGCCAGCCCCGCCAGCGGCTCGACATCCCCGCGCGACCCCCAGGTCGTCATCAACACACGCATTTCACGACTCCCGTTTCCGCAGGTCATGGCCTTACGGCCGGGATTCTGCGCCATGCCGGGGGCCTTGCCGCAAGCCCCAGGGCACGGTATAGCTTGAAAGTGGCAAGGGGATTCACTCTCCTCGCCTTTTTCTTTGGCCGCCCGGTCCCACCCACTCCCCCGAACCGGCCACACCGGAGCAATCCCCACCCGGAACCCGCCGCCTACCACGCGCCGCTCACTCCGAACCACCACCGAGCAGCCCGCTGCGAGCCACCGCCCCCTACCGCCGTGGCCACCTACCCCCGTGGTGTCAGCTCCGGAACACCCACCGCAGTCACCGTCACGAAGCACCCACTCCGGGCCCCCGCCATCGGCCGCTTCCCCAGACCTCACACGCCCGGGCCGTCCGCACAGGGGCCACCTGCCCGGTCAGCCCATCCCAACACGCCTGTTCCAGACGGCCCCATACTCGACCCGCCCACCCAGGACCCCGCCCCCAAGACCCCGGAACTCACCCCAGCCACACACACCCAGCTCTTCCCCACTGGCGTGCCGAGGTACCCACAGCAGACCTCCTGACCAGGGCAGCCCACCCCAACACGCCTGTCCTGGACGAGCCTGCGTTCCTGGCGGCTCCTCAGCCGGGCCGCCCAGCCCCGGGCCCCGTCCCGGAGACGCCGGACCCCCGGCCGGTCGGTCGTCGCGCAAAACAGCGGCCCCGCGTACGACCCGCCGCCGCCACCGCGCCCACCAGCAGCACCTGGTCCACCCCGCCCGGCCCAGCCACAGAACCACCCACGCCCCAGCGCAGACCTCACTCGCCGCCAGCGACGAACCGACTGTCCGACCCACGACCAACCGCTCGGCCCCAGGGCCAGCCACCACGGGCAGGTCACCCACCAACCCGGCCAGCCTGGCCACCGAGCCGGCGGAAACACCACCGCACCCCCGCTCCCACCCGCCCGGCGGCGGGACAGCCGATCCATGGCCAGCAGCCCCGACTGGCGTCACCCCCGCCAACGACGCATCGGCACCGCATCCAGGACCGCCACCACCTCGCCCACCGGCAGCGCAACGTCCGCCCCGACCAGCGCGACCACAGAACCACCCACACCCCAGCGCGGACCTCACTCGCCGCCAGCGACAAGCACCGAACCGACTGCCCCCAACCGCCCGGCTCAGGGCCGACCGCAAACAGGGCAGGCCCGGCCTCCGAGCCGGCGGAATCACCACCCAGCCCGCCCCGCGGCAGCGCAGCCGGGCCACGACCAGCAGCCCCGACCGGCGTCACACCCACCAACGACGCATCAGCACGGCGTGCTGAACCACCACCGCCGTCACCATGCCCACCCGCAGCGCGAGGTCCACCCTGGCCGGTCGGCCAACCGACGCGGAAACGGCGGCCCGGCGTACAGATCCGCCACCACCACGCCTGCTGGAAGCGCGAGGTCTCCCCCGCCCGGCCCAGCCGCAGAACCGCCCACGCCCCAGCGCGAACCTCACTCGCCGCGAGCGACAGCGCCGAACCGACTGTCCGGCCCACGACCAACCGCTCGGCCCAGGGCCAGCCGACACGGGCAGGTCACCCACCAACCCGGCCAGCCCGGGCGCCCGGCCGCCCGGGCGGTGGAAGCACCCCCACCCGCCCTGCGGCGCGCACGCGGCCGGACCGGCGTCACCCCCGCCGGCGAGGCATCAGCACGGCGTACAGGACCGCCGCCACCACCATGCCGGCCGGCAGCGCGACGTCCGCCCCGGCCAGGGCGGCCAGTGGGCCGGTGTAGAGGGTGTCCACGCCGAGGGCTGCGGCTGTGACGCCGCCCGTGAGGGCGATGGCGCCGGCCGGGTTGACGCCGGCGCGGTACCAGAAGGGGCTGCCGGGGCGTTCGTCGCCGAGGGCGCGGCCGTCGTAGCGGTTGCGGCGGAGCAGTATGTCGGTGGCGTAGACGGCGGTGCTTGGGCCGAGGAGGACGACGGTCAGCTGGAGCACGTTGCTGACGGTGTCGAGGAAGTTGGAGACCAGGAGGGCGTACAGCGTGAGCGAGACGGCGACCGCGCCGTCGAGCAGCACGCTGCGGGTGCGGCGGATGCGGATGCCGACGGCTTGGAGGGCGAGGCCCGCGCTGTAGGCGGTGAGGGCGTTGACCGCGATGGTGCCGACCACCAGGGAGAGCAGGAAGACCGGGTTGAACCAGCCGGGCAGGATCTGCCGGAGGGCGGCCTGCGGGTCGGTCATGTCGACGGCGGTGGCGCCGAGCACGCCGAGGCCGCCGACCACCACGCTGGGCAGGAAGCCGCCGAGGGCGGTCCAGCCGAGGACGGCGCGCGGGGCGGTGGTCGCGGGCAGGTAGCGGGAGAAGTCCGCGCTGGTGGTGTAGGAGAGCGGGCCGGAGGCGATCAGGGTGACGCCGGCCAGGACGGCCGCCCAGAGTCGGCCGCCGGTGAGGGGTTCGGGCTGGGTCCAGCCGGGGTCGGCGTGGGTGACGATCGCGTAGCCGACCACGGCGAAGGCGGCGGTGAGGGCGAGGGTGATCGGCAGGTAGAGCCGGACGATCAGGGCGTGCCCGTAGACGCTGATGGTGAGGGTGAGTACGACGATCACGATCACGATGGCGATCTTGATCGGGGTGGTCGGCGTGATCCCCGCCTCCTCGGCGAGCGAGAAGGCGGCGACGGCGGCCGCGGCGAGGTTCAGCGCGAAGTAGCAGACGGAGATCATCCAGCCGGTGACCGCGTTGTTCACCCGGTTGCCCCGGATGCCGTACATGGCGCGGGTGATCACCTCGCTGGGCGCGCCGGCGGCCGGTCCGGAGACCGCGAGCAGGCCGGTGCCCAGCCAGAACAGGTTGCCGAGGACGACCACGGCGAAGGCCTGCCAGAGGCCGAGGCCGCTCAGGACCAGGGCGCCGCCGACCACCAGGTTGAGGTAGTTGACGCTGGCGGCCGCCCAGACGGGGAACAGTTCGCGGGCGCGACCGCGCCGCTCGGTCTCGGGGATGTGGTCGATGCCGTGGACCTCGACCCGGCCGCCCGGTTCCCGCTGGGGCGGGACGGCGGGGCGCGCCGGGTGATCCGGGTGGTCCGGGTGGTCCGGCGAGGTGTGGGGGTGGTCCGGGAGCGTGGACGTCATGCGGGGGCCCTCCGTGGGGGTGTCGTGCCCACCTGCTTGCTTATTGGTCGCACACTCAATAGCATCCGCCCCATGACGTCAAGCGTTCAGCGCAAAAGGGTTCGCAAGTCCCCCGAGGACCGCCGGGCGGAGATCGTCGGCGCCGCGGCCGAGGTCGCCCTCACCGAGGGCCTGGAGTGCATCACCCTGCGCCGGATCGCCGACCAACTGGACGTCCGCCCCGGCCTGATCAGCCACTACTTCCCCGCCGTGGAGGACCTCGTCGCCGAGGCCTTCGGCAGCGCCGCCACCGCCGAACTGGAGGCGCTGCTGCCTGCCGACCCGCGGGACGGGTCCCCGTTGCGGCACCTGGCCCGCTTCTTCGCCCGCACCACCGGCCCGTCCTACGACGACGTGAGCCGGCTCTGGCTCAACGCCCGCCACCTCAGCCGCTACCGCCCCGTCCTGCGCGACCGCGTGCTCGACCAGGAGGCGGACTGGCGCGGCCGGCTCGGCGACGTCATCGCCGCCGGGGTCGAGCAGGGCGAATTCCGCACCACCGACCCGGTGTTGACCGCCGTCCACATCCTCGTCGTGATCGACGGCCTGGCCGTCCACGCCAACACCGGCCTGCGCAAAGACCCGTACGCCGCCACCCGGCTCGCCGCCGCCACCGCCGAACGCGAACTGGGCCTGACCGACGGCGCACTGGCCTCTGCGGCCCCCGCCGACCCCACGGACCCGGCGGACGCACCCGAGACCCCCGCCCCCGAGCAGCCCTGACCACCGCCCCAGCCCCCGACCCCCTCAGCTCCCTCAACCCCCTCAAGCCCCGCAGACACCACGCCCCCACCCCGAAGCACCACTGGAGTCGAAGTGCGCACCTCCCTGGTCCTCCTCTCCGCCCGTCTGCTCGACCCCGCCTCCGGCGGCTTCCTCCCGCAGACCGCCCTCGCCGTCGTGGACGGCCGGATCGCCGCCCTCGGCGACGACCGCACCGTCCGCGAACTCGCCGACCCCGCGACCACGGTGATCGACCTCAAGGGCGCCGTGGTCACCCCCGGCCTGGTGGACGGCCACCTGCACCCGGTCACCGGCGCCGAGCTCACCCAGGGCCTGGACCTCTCCGGCTGCACCGACCTGGCCGACGTCCGCGCCGCCCTCGCCGCCGAGGCCGGACGCCTCGCCCCCGGCGCCTGGCTGCACGCCTGGGGCCTGGACCCGAACGTCTTCGGCGACCGCCCGGTGGAGTCCGCCGCCCTCGCGCCCGTCCTGGACGGCGTTCCGGCGCTGCTCCAGCTCTTCGACGCCCACTCCATGCTCGCCAGCCCGCGCGCCCTGGAGCTGGCCGGCGTGGACGGTCCGCGCCGCTTCGACCAGGCCGCCGAGGTGGTCTGCGACGCCGAGGGCCGTCCCACCGGCCTGCTGCTGGAGGACGCCGCCTGCGAGCTGGTCGAGCGCGCCGCCCCGCAGCCCACCCGCGCCGAGCGCCGCGACCGCCTGGCCGCCGCGCTGCGCGCCATGGCCGCCGCCGGCCTCACCGGCGGCCACGCGATGGACGCCAACGGCGACAGCCTCGACCTCTACACCGAGCTGGACGAGGCCGGCGAGTTGCCGCTGCGGCTGCGCGTGGCCCCCTGGTGCCAGCCCGGTGTGGACGCGGACGGGCTGCGGGCGCTGATCGGGCAGCAGGGCCGGGGCGGCCGGCTCTGGCGGGTGGACGGCGTGAAGCTGTTCATGGACGGCACGATCGACAACGGCACGGCCTGGCTGGAGCGCCCGGACTGCCACGGCGAGTCCACCCACGCCTTCTGGCCGGATCCGGCACACTACACCCGCGTCGTCCGGGAGCTGCATCAGGCCGGGGTGCCGACCGCCACCCACGCGATCGGCGACGCCGCCGTACGGCACGCCCTGGACTCGATCGGGGCGGCGGCGGACGGGGGGACGACGCACGGGGCGTCCCCCGTCCGCCACCGGATCGAGCACATCGAGACCGTTCCGGACGCGGTGGTCCGGCGCTTCGCCGAGCTGGGCGTGGTCGCCTCCATGCAGCCCACCCACTGCTGCGACTTCACCCGGGCCGACCACACCGACAACTGGTCCCGCCGCCTCGGCGAGGAGCGGGCCGACCGCGCGTGGCGCTGCCGGGACCTCTGGGAGGCGGGCGCCACGGTCGTCCTCGGTTCGGACTGGCCGATCGCCCCCTACCCGCCGCTGGGCGTCATGGCGGGCGCCCGCCACCGCCGTCCCACCCGCGACCTGAGCCAGGCCCCGCACAACCCCGGCCAGGCGCTCACCGCCCTGGAGGCCCTGCTGGCGATGACCGCCAACGCCGCCCACGCGGCCGGCGAGGAGCAGCTGGCGGGCCGGATCACCGTCGGCCACCGCGCGGACCTCACCGTGTTCGCCGCCGACCCGCTCACCACCCCGGCCACCGAACTGGCGGACCTCCCCGTCCTGTTGACCGTCCTGGACGGCCGACCGACCCACCGCTCCGCCACGCTCTGAACCCTCACCCGGTACCGGCCCCGGCACACCCCCGCGCACGGGTGTGCCGGCGCCGCCCGGGGGTTATCCCCCTGGTCGATCCGGCGGCACTCCTCAGCGCGCCGAAGCCCCCCGGTGATCGACTATTCATTGACCGGCACGTTCGCCGGCGAACCACTCGAACCACCGCGGCCGTTCCGACGGGTTGACGGTTCGACGAATTTGAGGAGCCCCCGAAGTGACCGTACGCAGCGAGAAGCACGGCAAGCCCATCGGTCGACGCGCCCTGCTGGCCGCCACGGCGGCCGTCGCGACCACCGCCCTGCTCGCCCCGGCGGCACACGCGGACCAGCCCGGCACCGACAATGTGACGAACAGTCAGATATCCACCGTGGTCCGCGAACTGAACGGTCTCGCCCATCCGTTGCGGTCCACCGAGCCCGGGGGCCGGACCACCGACCTGCGTCCGCTGGGCGCGATGATCGGCGACGCCAAGGTGGTGGGGCTCGGCGAGGCCACGCACGGCGCCCACGAGTTCTTCACCATGAAGCAGCGGGTCCTGCGCTACCTGGTCGAGGAGAAGGGCTTCACCGCCTTCGCCCTGGAGACGAGTTGGTCCTCCGGTCTGCGGATCGACGACTACGTGCAGGGCCGCACCGGCGGCGACGCCCGGCAGCTGGTCAAGGAGACGATGGGCAAGTCCCCGTGGGAGCGCCAGGAGTTCGCCGACCTGATCGACTGGATGCGCGACCACAACCGCGAACACCCGCAGCACCCGGTCCACTTCGTCGGCGACGACCTGGACTTCCCCGCCATCGGCGACCAGCTCTTCGACCGGGTGACCTCCTACGTCCGCGAGGCCGCCCCCGCGTCGCTGCCGCGCCTGGAGCAGCTGTACGCCGGGCTGCGCCCGTTCGACGACGCCATCGGCTACATCACCACGCGCCCGCTCGCCGAGCGGCGGCAGAACGCCGCCGTGGCGCAGCAGACCCTGGAGCTGGTCACCGCGGCCAGGGGCGAGGGCGGCGAGGCGTACGACTGGGCGGTGCAGAACGCCCGGAGCATCGCCCAGACCTTCACCTTCACCGCCATGAACCTCGAGGACAACAGCGAGGTGGCCGCGATGCAGAACCTCCGCGACCGCGCCATGACCGACAACACCCTCTGGTGGCAGCGCCGCACCGGCGGGAAGGTGCTGCTGTCCGCGCACAACGGCCACGTCGGGTACCAGAGCAGCGACCCCGAGCTCTACCCCAAGACCCAGGGCTCGTACCTGCGCGACGCCCTCGGCGCGGACTACCTCGCCGTCGGCTTCACCTTCGACCGCGGATCCTTCCTCACCAAGGACGACCCGTTCGCCGCCGCCTGGAAGCCGGTCACCGTTCCGCCGGCCACCGCGGACATGAACGAGTACCCCCTCGACCGGGTCCGCTACCGCGACTACTACGTCGACCTGCGCTCCGCCCCGCCGGCCACCCGGTCCTGGCTGAACACCGCCCGCCCGACCTACGACGCCGGGACGGAGTTCCGCAGCGACCCGCTGCCGCGCCTCGCGATCGGCACCGCCTACGACGCGCTGGTCCACCTCCACGAGACCAGCGCGGCCCGCACCCTCTGAGCATCGTCGCCGGAGCGCCTCTCCGTCGGCACGGGCCGCACAACGCGCGGCCGCACGGTCGACGGGGAGGCGCCCGCCGACCGCGCCGCCGACGGGGAGGCCTCGCCGGCCGCCGGACGCCCGTCAGCCCGTGAACCGCCCGTCCCGCGCCACCACCCGGCCCGCGCGGACCACCAGCTCACGCGCCGGCAGGTCGATCACCACCTGCGGCAGGCACTCGCCCGTCACCAGCATGAAGTCGGCGGGCGAGCCCGACTCCAGGGTCACGGCCGGCAGGTCCAGCAGTTCGGCGCCGCCGTCGGCCGCCAGGGCGAAGCAGTCGGCCAGCTGCTCGTCGGTGCGGGCGTCGGTGGTCCAGCCGAGCAGGTGCGCGCGGTGCAGCGGGTCGGCGTTGCCGTACGGGCTCCACGAGTCGCGCACGCCGTCCGAGCCGAGCCCGACCCGCACCCCGTGCGCCCGCAGCTCGCGGAACGGCAGCACCTGGTGGGCCGAGGGCGCCACGGTGGTGAGGCCGACGCCGGACTCGGCCAGCTCGGCGGCGAGGTCGGCGAGCTGGGCGCCCGCCAGCTCCGGGACGCAGAAGGCGTGGCTGACGACCACCCGCCCGGCCAGTCCGGCCGCCCTGGTCCGCGCGGCGATCTCGCGCAGCGGGCCGAGGCCGCGCTCGCCCCGGTCGTGCAGGTGGATGTCGAGGCGCAGTCCGTGCTGCTCGGCCAGGCCGAACAGCAGCTCCAGCTGGGCGGGCCCCTCGCCGTCCGGGCCCTCGGCCGGGACGGCGTCGAAGCCCGCCGGGTCGATGCCGCCGATGGCGTCGACCAGCCCGCTGGCCGCCGCCTCCGCGAGCAGCGCGCCCGCGCCGGGCGTCCGCCGGACCCCGTGCTGCGGGAAGGCCACCAGCTGGACGTCCAGCGCGCCGGCCAGCCGCTCGCGCGCCTCGGCGAGCCCGGTCACCCCGGCCAGCCCGTACGCGGGCGCCACGTCCACATGGGCCCGCACGGCGCGGGTGCCGCGCGTCACGGCGTGGCTCAGCAGCCGGTGGGCCCGCTCGGCGAGCGGGGTGCGCTGGTGCCGGTGGAGGTCGACGTCGCCCTGGACGTACTCGGGCAGCGAGCCGGCCGGGCGCCGGCTGTACCAGGGCTCGCCCCAGGCCGTCTTGTCCGGGTGGATATGCGCGTCCACCAGGGTGGGCAGCGCGATCCGGCCGCCGCCCTCGACCACCTCCGGCACCGCCCCGTCCGGCACCCGCTCGGCCAGCAGGCCGTCCACGGCGATCAGGTCGACGGCCCGGTCGGCACCGTACGGGCGGACGTCCCGGAAGACGGTGACGGAAGGCGTGGTCATGGGCTGCTCTCTCTCGCTCTGGTTCCGCGGCTCGCTCTGGTTCCCCGGCTCGCTCTGGTTCCCCGGCTCGCCCTGAATCCCCGGCTCGCTCTGGATCCCCGGGTGGTCCTGCCCCCTGGACGGAATGTGCCCGACAGGCAAAACGTCCTACCTTTCATTCAACAGTCTGTTTATCATCTCCGGGTCCCCGTCCCTCGTCCGGAGTAGCTCACGCATGTCCACACCACCGCCCGCCGCCACGCCCGGACGGCACCCGCTGCACGCCCTGCGGGCCACCGTCTTCGCCATCGGCGCCCTGCTCCTGCTGGTCGGGGTGGGAGTACTGCTCGACCAGCCCCTGCTGATCCCGCCCCTGGCCGCCAGCGCCGCACTGGTGCACGGCGCGCCCGGGCTGCCGATCTCGCAGCCGCGCAACCTGGTCGGCGGGCACCTGATGTCGGCCCTGATCGGCTTCGCCACCCTCGCCGTCACCGGCAGCACCACCTGGGGCGCGGCCGTCGCCGCCGGGCTCTCGCTCGGCGCGATGATGCTCACCCACCTCTCGCACTCCCCGGCCGCGGCCACCGCCGTGATCGTGGTCCTGCAGGCGCCGCACCCCGTGCCCTTCCTCCCGCTGCTCGTCCTGGCCACCGGGCTGCTGGTCGTGATCGGCCTGCTGCCCGGCCGGATCGGCGGACACCCGGTCCGCTACCCCGTGTCCTGGTGACGGCCGCGCCGTACTGACCGGCTCTCCACTCTCCCGCCGAACGCCGACGGCCGGGTCATCCGATCGGATGACCCGGCCGTCATCCGTTCCACCCGGCACGGACACCCGCTCCACCCGCGCCACGGCGAGCGCTCCCGGCACGACGCACCCCGAGCATCGGCGCGCCGCCCCTCCGTCGTACATCACCGCTCTTGTAGAGAACTGCTCTCGAACAGATGCGGGTCGACACCCGCCCGCCGCTCCCGCCACAGCGTCCGGAACGCCGGCGGGGTCAGCGGGCGGGTTGCCGCCCTGGGCCCTGGTCCGATGATCGATCCCCCGCAACACCCAAGTCAATCCGCCGATTTGCTGGGACCCCTCCAAGCGATACCTTGGGTCTCCGTGACCATTGACGACCTCCGCGTCTTCGCCGCGGTCTGCCGGGCCGGCTCGCTCAGCGCCGTCGCCCGCGAGCTGAACTGCACCCAGTCCGCCGTCAGCCAGCACGTGAAGCGGCTCGAACGGGAGGTCGGCCTCGCCCTGATCGAGCGCCACCCGCGCGGGGTCGTCCCCACCACGGCGGGCAGCCTGCTGCGCACGGCGGTCGCCACCGGCCTCGGCGGCATCGACCACGCGCTGCACCGGATCGCCGAACTCTCGCGCGGCGAGGGCGGATCCGTCCGGATCACCACCGGGGCCACCAGCATCCGGCACTTCATGTCCGCGGCCGTGGTGGACTTCCGGCGGCGCTTCCCCCGGGTCAGCCTGGAGTTCCAGACCGAGGTCTCCAGCCGCAGCTGCCTGGAGTCGCTCAACGCCGGCCGGGTCGACCTCGCCTGGATCACCCTCGGCGCCCCGGCCCGGGGCATCGACCAGCAGCCGGTGGTCGACCTGCCCTGGGTGCTCGCCGTCACGGCAGGCGACCCGCTCGCCGCCCGGGCCAGGATCTCCCCCGCCGACCTCCAGGACGCCCGGCTGATCGGACTCCCGCAGAACTCCGTCTCCCGCTCCCAGGTCGAGTCCTGGCTGGGGAAGTCGGGCATCCGGCCGGTCTTCGACACCAGCGTCGCGGACTGGGACACCGCGATCCTGCTCGCCGAACTCGGCCTCGGCCACGCCGTCGTCCCGGCCCTCCCGCAGTGGCAGGGCCCCGGCCACCCCGGCCTGCGGCTGCTCCCGCTGCCCGACCTGCCCGCCCTCACCGCCGGGTGGGCCGTCCGGGACTGGGAGAACCTCGGCCCGCTCGCCCGCGCCTTCGCCGACACCGTCGCCGCCCACTGCGGCCGCGAAGCCCCGCCGGCCGTCGATCCGGGGACGGCCTGACCCGTCGTGCCCCGCCCCCGCCCGTTACCCGGAGCTCGCCGTCCGCAGCGGGGCGAATTCCTCCGGCAGAACGTCCAGCAGGCCGCGCACGCGGTCCCCCGCCCGCACGGCGTGCGCCGCCTCGCAGCGCAACTGCCTTGGCAGCTCCGGCCGGCGGAGCAGACCGTGCCACCGCCCCGCACCCCGACCGTCACCGACCGTAGAAGGCGTGGCCGCGCCCGATCTCCTCGAAACCCCGGCGGCCGTACCACTCACGCGGCCAGTCCACCGCGTCCGCGAGCAGGAACAGCTGCGGGACACCGGCCTCGGCCGCCAGCGCCAGGCCGGTCGCCAGCAGGGTGTCGCCGTGCCCCGCACCGCGGTACCGCGAACCGGTCACCAGATCCTCCAATTGGCCCAGTCCGACGGCCGGTTCGAGATAGAGGTCGCTCCAGGCCGCGACCTCGCCGGCCGGCGTCCGAGCGGCCAGGAAGTGCACCCGCTCGGCACCGCGCAGCCGGGCGGAACGGCGGTCGGTGAGCTGCCGGGCGAGCTCCTCGTCCTCGATCCACTCCCGCTGCTGGCGCAGCACCGCCTCCCATACCTCGGCCAACTCGACGGGGAGCGCGGCTGGTTCGGGCCGCCGGCAGCCGAGCGTCGACCGGGCCAGGACCACCACGCTCTCCCGCTCCCACCCCGCCGCCGCCAGCACCGGGGCGGCCCGCTCGCCCGACTCCGGGTCCAGCACCGTGACGCGGTACCGGTGGCGGCGCCCCAACCACCGGGCGGCCAGCTCGGGCAGCACCGCCGGGTCGGTGCCCGGGCCCTCGACGATCAGCCGGTTGTGCTCCTCCGATTGACCGAACGCCGCGTCCCGAACGGCGAACACCCCGGGGAACTCCGGCAGTTCGACGGTCTCAGCCGCCTGGCGGCGGGCGAAGGCGGCGCGGAAGGCGGTCACACGGGCGAGTAGATCCGACATCCCGCCATGATCAGCCCCCAGTCGCCCGCCGACAACAACTTTCCGGTACCGCCTCAGGATTCCGCACCGGAGGACGAGCTGCCACCGGAGGACGAGCGGTCCAGGAAGCGCCGGATCCCGTCCCGTACACCGTCCGTCGGCACGGTCGCCGCGAAGGCCGCCGCCTCCACCGCGAGCCCCTCGTCGATCGGCAGGTTGATGCCCCGGGTCACCGCCCGCAGGCAGGCGGCCACGGCGGTCGGCGCGTGCCGGATGATCCGCTCGGCCAGATCCCGTGCGGTGTCCAGCAGTTCGTCCGCCGGAACGACCGAGTTGACCAGGCCGATCTCGGCGGCGCGGGCGGCCGGGACAGGGTCACCGGTGAGGATCATCTCCAGGCCGCGCTTGCGGCCCACGTGCCGGGGCAGCCGCTGCGAGCCGCCGAAGGGCGGCGGGAAGCCGAGCGAGATCTCGGGCTTGGCGAAGGTCACGTGCTCGGCCGCGACGGCCAGCGGGGCGGCCTCGGTGATCTCGCAACCACCGCCGAAGGCAAGGCCGTTGACGGCCACGATGACCGGCTTGGGGAACTCCTCGATCCGCCGGGTGAGGGTGTGCCCGCGCCGGACGAACTCGCGCAGCGCCCGCTCGGGCCCGCCCGCGATGCTGGCCGCCAGCGACGGGATGTCGGCACCCGCGCTGAACGCCCGCCTGCCGGCGCCGGTGAGGATCACGGCGCGGACGGTGTCGTCGGCGTCGATCCGGTCGAGCTCGGCGAGCAGCGCGTCGATCGTCGGGTAGTCGAGGGCGTTGAGCTTCTTCTCCCGGTCGATGGTGAGGGTGACGACGTGCCGGTCCCGCTCGCTGCGGATGGTCATGGGCGCGTGCTCCGTTCCTGGCCTCGCTGCTGGATGTGACGAGGCTAGGAACACCGGTCCAGGACAATCCACTTATTGTCCTGGATACACTCCGGTACGCACCCGTCCACGCCTGTGCACGCCCGTGCCCGGACCGTCCACTCCCCGGAAGGGCAGGTAACCCGTGCGACCGCCCTCCTACAAGGCCATCGTCGACGAGTACGCGACCGCCATCCGCTCCGGCGCGCTCCCGGCCGGCACCCGGCTGCCGACCCACCGCACCCTCGCCCGCGAGCGGCGGATCGCCCTCGCCACCGCCACCCGGGTGTACGCCGAACTCGCCGCCGCCGGGCTGGTGGTGGGCGAGCAGGGCCGCGGCACCTTCGTCCGGCTGCGCTCCGGCTACGACGGCCTCGAACCCTCCCGCGCGCTCCCCGTGCCCCGGGTGGCCGACCTCTCCTTCAACCAGCCGCTCTCCCCCGGGCAGGGCGACCAGCTGCGGCAGGCCCTGCGCGCGCTCGCCTCCTCGGGCGACGCCGAGGCCCTGCTGCGCCAGCACCCGCCGGGCGGCCACCGGCACGACCGGGCCGCGGTGGCCACCCACCTGCTGGACCGCGGGATCGACACCGCACCCGAGAACGTCCTGCTCACCAGCGGGGCGCAACAGGCCCTCGACTGCGTCCTGCGCGCGCTCACCCGCCCCGGGGACGTCCTCGCCGTGGACGCGCTCGGCTACCCGGGCATCAAACTGCTCGCCGCCGCCCACGGACTGGACCTTGCGCCCGTCCCGGTCACCGCCGACGGCCCGGACCTCGACGCACTCGACCGGCTCTGCCGCACCCGGCCGGTACGGGCGGTGTACACCCAGCCGACCGTCCACAACCCGCTCGGCTGGGTGCTCGCCCCGGCACAGCGCGAACGCCTCGTCCGGCTCGCCGCCGACCACGGCTTCACCCTCATCGAGGACGGCACCTACGCCTTCCTGGAGGCCGCCCCGCCCCCGCCCCTGCACGCCCTCGCCCCCGAACGCACCTGCTACCTGGCCGGCCTCTCCAAGAGCGTGGCACCGGGCCTGCGGTTCGGCTTCGCCGTCCTGCCCGACCACCTGCTCCGGGCCGCCACCACCAGCCTGCGCGCGGCGGCCTGGGGCGCCCCCGGCCTGATCACCGCCCTCGCCACCGGCTGGCTCACCGACGGCACGGTCGCCCGGCTGGAACAGGAACGCCGCACCGACGCCGCCGCCCGCCAGTCCATCGCCCGCACCGCCCTGGCCGGCCTGACCACCACCGCCCACCCCACCTCCTACATCCTCTGGCTCACCCTCGAACCCCACCAGCGCCCCGACCACGCAGCCGCCGCCCTGGCCGCCGAAGGCATCCTGATCTCCACCGCCGACGCCTTCGCCACCACCCCCCACCACCCCAACGCCCTCCGCCTCGCCCTCGCCACACCCCCACTCCCCACCCTCCCCACCGTCCTCACCCACCTCCGCGCCACCCTCGAAGCCATCGCCCCCTGACCCCCACACCAAAAGCCGACGGCCCCGACGTCCCACTCCGCCACCACAACCCGGCCATGCCGAGCGCCGACAGCACATCAGGCCCCACCCGACCCGCTCTCACCACAACCACACCAGAAGTCGGCCATGCCGACTTCCCACGCCACCCCGCCCACAAGGACCCGCCCCACCCCCACCTGACAAGCCCCACTTGGTCCCCCACGCCCGCGCGTACGTCGACGGGTCCGATTTCCCACTACACCCACCAGCCCGCCACGAACCCGAACCCACCCAGACCGGCGCCAGAAGTCGACGGGCCCGACTTCCTACTCCGCCATCACCGGCCATGCCGCCACACCTGCACAGACCGGAAGCACGGCATTCGGTGGCAGGGGCACACTCACCGGCCACACCAGCACTCGGCCCCGGCGACTTCCGACGCCAGCACCTGCACCGGGCCGAGGCGCTAACGCCCCAACGGCCACCCGTCAGAAGTCGGCCTGGTCGACTTCCTACTCCGCCACAACGGGCCGTCACCTGCCCAGGGCGAGCGCCAGAAGAGCAAGCCACGACAAAGCGGCCGCAGGAGCGGTGCACCACACCCCTTGCCGACGCCAGAAGCCGGCCGGGCCGACTTTCCACACCACCACCCACCCTCGGCCGCAATCCAGGGACGGGGCGAAGGCGAAGGCCGAGGGTGGGGGCAGAGGCGGGGCAAACTCCGCCAGGCGCAGCAAGGTGCGCGGACTGTCAGCACCAGAAGTCGGCCATGCCGACTTCCCACGCCACGACCCGCCACCGCCCCCCACGCCCACGCGGCACCCACGCCCACGCCAAATGCCATTGGGCCTGAACCCGCCCAGGGCCCGCGCCAAAAGTCGACGGGTCCGATTTCCCACGCCACCTACCGGCCCGCCACAAACCCGAACCCGCCCAGGGCGGCACCAGAAGTCGACGGGCCCGACTTCCTGCTCCACCAACACCGGCCATGCCGCCACAGCTGCTCAGACCGGAAGTACGGCATTCGGTGGCCGGGGCACACTCGCCGGTCACACCGGCACTCGGCCCGGGCGACTTCCGACGCCGGCACCGGGCCGAGGCGGTGATGTGCCGATGGCCACCCGCCAGAAATCGGCCCGGTCGACTTTCCACACCGCCAACCGCCCCCGGCCGCGCCCCGGGGAGGGAGCGAACGCGAAGGCCGAGGCCGAGGGCAAGGGCAAGGCCGAAGGTGAGGACAGAAGCGGAGCAAGATGCGCGGACCGTCAGCACCAGAAGTCGGCCGGGCCGACTTTCCACGCCACCCCCCACCCCGGCCGCAGCCCAGGGACAGGGGCGAGCACCGGAGCCGGGCAAGCAACAGCCAGGCGCAGCGGGATGCACGGACTACCGACACCAGAAGTCGGCGGGGCCGACTTCCTACTCCGCCGCAACGGGCCGTCGTCCGCCCATGGCAAGCACCGAAGCAGCGGACCACGACGAAGCGGCCGTCAGAGCGGCACACCACACCCCTTGCCGACACCAGAAGTCGGCGGGCCGACTTCCCACGCCACCACCCACCCCGGCCGCGCCCCAGGGACAGGGGCGAGCACCGGGGCCGGGCAAGCAACAGCCAGGGGCAGCGGGGTGCGCGGACTGCCGACGCCGGAAGTCGGCCAGGCCGACTTCCTACGCCTACTCCCCCTCCGCCGCTGCGCGGGCGAAGCGGGTGCTCCAGTCCGTGAGCAGGGTCCGGAGGGCGTCCGGGGCGAGTACCTGGAATTCGGCGCCCAGGGAGCCGAGGGCCATGGCGGGCCAGTCGAGCGAGTCGGCGGTCATCCGTAGGCGGCAGCGGTGCGGGGTGACGGGTTCCACGGTGCCCCAGCGGCCGACGCGGGCGCGGACGAACTCCGCCGGTGCCTCGATCAGGGCCTCCACCTGGTGCGGTCGGGGCATCCTGTTGAGGCCCGCGCGGACGAATTCCGCCGCGTCGGCCGCCGGGAGGGTCCGGGGGGCGAAGCGGGCGCCGCTGCCGGTCGGGGCGGTGAGGCGGTCGAGGCGGAAGCTGCGCCAGTCGGCCCGGTCGAGGTCGTACGCGACGAGGTACCAGCGGCGGTTCAGGCAGACCAGCCGGTGCGGTTCGACGTGCCGGTCGGTACCGCGCCCGTCGGCGGCCGTGTACGAGAACCGCACCCGCTCGCCGTCCCGGCAGGCGAGTGCCACCACCGTCAGGACGTCCGGGTCGACGCCCGTGCCCGTCCGCGTCCCCCAGTCCACCGGGACGGTGACCGCGCGCAGCGCCTCGACCCGGCGGCGCAGCCGGGCCGGCATCACCTGGACCACCTTCGCCAGCACCCGCGCCGAGGCCTCGGCGACGCCCTCGACCGGGCTCTCGGCCGCCGCCTGGAGGCCGACCGCGAGGGCCACCGCCTCCTCGTCGTCGATCACCAGCGGCGGCAGCGCCGCGCCCGCCGCGAGCTGGTAGCCGCCGTCGACGCCGCGCTGGGCCTCGACGGGGTAGCCGAGTTCGCGCAGCCGGTCGATGTCGCGGCGCAGGGTGCGGACGGAGACGCCGAGCCGGTCGGCCAGTTCGTCGCCCGGCCAGTACCGGTGGGTCTGGAGCAGGGAGAGCAGTCGCAGCGTCCGCGTGCTGGTGTTCGCCATGCGTCGATTCTCCCTGGGATTCAGGACAGGAAGTGACCGCAATGGTCCGTAGCGTTGTTCTTGTCCGAGGGAGCAGGAACCCGTAGCAGGAACCCAGCGAAAGGCCATGACGATGACCACGACCACCACCCCCGCCGCCACCACCCCCGCCGCCACGCAGAACCTCGCCGGCGAGCGCGCCGACCTCCTGGCGGCCCTGGAGAAGCAGCGGCACTTCCTGCGCTTCACCACCCGCGACCTCACCGACGAGCAGGTCGGCCTGCGGACGTGTGCGAGCGAGCTGTGCCTGGGCGGCCTGATCAAGCACGTGACCAGCGTCGAGCGGCTCTGGGCGGAGTTCATCGTGCAGGGCCCGTCCGCGATGCCCGACTTCACCGCCTGGACCGAGGAGGACTTCGCCCGCCGCGCGGACGAGTTCCGCATGCTGCCGGGCGAGACGCTGGCCGGTGTCCTCGCGGCGTACGCCGAGGTGGCCGTGCGCACCGACGAGCTGGTGGCCACCCTCCCCGACCTGGACGCCACCCAGCCGCTGCCGAAGGCCCCGTGGTTCGAGGCGGACGCCGAGTGGTCGGCCCGCCGGGTGCTGCTGCACATCGCCAACGAGACGGCCCAGCACGCCGGTCACGCCGACATCATCCGCGAGTCCCTGGACGGCGCGAAGAGCATGGGCTGAGCCCGGCCTGCGGGACAGCGGCGGGGCCCGTCGACGACAGCCGACGGGCCCCGCGCCCCCGGCACCGCACCCCCGGACCGCCCCACCCCCGGAACCGCCCTCAGGCCTGCCCGACGAAGGTGAACCCGGCCCCGTCGACGACGCGGCGGACCAGGGCCTCGTCCAGCGGCTGCGCGGAGGCCACGGTGACCCGGCCGCTCGGCGCGTCGGCACTGACGTCGGTGACGCCCGGCAGGACGGCGAGCCCGGCGCTGACCGTCTTCTCGCAGTGGCCGCAGCTCATGCCGTCGACGGTGAAAACAGCGGTGGTGGACATGACGGCGCCTCCGATGGCAGCTCGCTCGGGACAGGGCCGACCCGGACGGATCGACCCGCCCTACGACACCCGAATCCGACGGCGCCGCCCAGGGACACGCCGCCGGGGTGACACCATCGAGCGGTTCCGGGAACCACCCGGGCCTCCCGTCCGACAGGGGCCGGCACCGTGGCGCACGCCACCGCCCGAACCGCGAAGGCGCCCCGTACCGCGAAGGCGCCCTGAACCGCCGCCGCACCCCGCCCCGTTCCTCCAGGTACCACCCTTTCGCACGACCGGGCGACGGCCCGGTCGCCGATCGGCCGCCCCGGCCCGCCGATCCCGTCCTGGAGCACTTCCGCCATGTCCACCCTGGCCCCGATCCACGCCCGACCGGACACCACCGCCCTCCTGATGGCCCACGCCGCCCTGCGCGGCGTGTACGGCCATCTGGCCGCGGCGGGAGCGGGCCGGTGAGGGCGCCCGAGCGGCTGCCCCGCTGGAAGCCCCGGCACGCTCTGCCCGCCCTCGCGCTGGTCGCGGCGCTGACCGCCGGGCTGCTCTGGTGGCAGCCGTGGAGCGGCGGGGACGGTGACCGGCTGGCGTTCACCACCGCGCCGGGCGGCTCCGCCCGCTTCGGCACCGGCGAGCACCTGTACCGCTACAAGGTGCGGGTGGAGGACGGGATCGCGGAGAGCCCGGCGCAGTTCGCCGCCGAGGTGGACGCGGTCCTCGGCGACGTCCGGCACGGCTGGGCGGCCGGCGGTACGGCCTCGTTCCAGCGGATGCCCGCCGACCCGGTGGACTTCACCGTCTACCTGGCCACCCCGAAGTCCACCGACCGGATCTGCGGCCAGTACGGGCTGGACACCGGCGGCTGGGTGAACTGCGGCGTCACCCACCAGGTGGTCGTCAACCTCACCCGCTGGACCGAGTTGTCCGAGTTCTACCAGGGCAGGCCCGAGCAATACCACGCGCTGGCCGTCAACCACGAGGTCGGCCACATCCTCGGCAACGGCCACGTCGACTGCCCCGGCCCGGGCGCCCCGGCGCCGGTGATGATGCAGCAGATCAAGGGGCTGCACGGCTGCGTCCCCAACGGCTGGCCGTACTCGGACACCGGCACCCTGCTCACCGGCCCGCCCGTCCAGGCCCCCACCAACGCCCCGTAGCCGGCCCGCACGCCGCCGCACACCGCCGAGCGGCACCACCGTCCTCGACGCCTCGCGGGGCGAACCACCCACCCCCCTCCCGACCCACCCGCCCGAAACACGGATAATCCTGGTCGGACCGGACGCACCCGCACCGCGCGCCCGGTCCCGGTCGTGTTCCCAGTCGGTGCCGGTGGAGGAGAAGCGTTGAACGGTGTGCCCGGCGGGGAGTACCTGGACTGGCCGGTCCTGCTGGAGGCCGCCGAGGCGGCCGCCCGGGCGACCACGGGCCGGGGCCGGGTCGCCGACTACATCCCGGCCCTCGCCACCGCCGACCCGGAGGCCTTCGGCATGGCCGTCGCCACCGTCGAGGGGGAGCTGCACGGTGTCGGGGACTGGCAGCGGCCGTTCTCCGTCCAGAGCGTCTCGAAGCTGTTCTCGCTCGCCCTCGCGGTGGCCTACGGCGGTGACACGCTCTGGCAGGGCGTCGGCCGCGAGCCGTCCGGCAACCCGTTCAACTCCCTGGTGCAGCTGGAGACCGAGCACGGCATCCCGCGCAACCCGTTCATCAACGCGGGCGCCCTGGTGGTCACCGACCGGCTCCACACCATGACCGGCGACGCCTCGGGCGCGGTACGGGAGTTCCTGCGCCGCGAGTCCGGCAACCCGCTGCTGGACACCGACCTGGTGGTCGCCGCCTCGGAGGCCGAGCACGGCCACCGCAACGCCGCGCTGGCCCACTTCATCGCCAGCCACGGCAACCTGGAGAACCCGGTCGAGACCGTCCTGGAGCACTACTACGCCCACTGCGCCGTCGCGACCAGCTGCCGCGACCTGGTGCTGGCCGGCTCCTTCCTCGCCCGGTACGGCGTGCGCGCCGACGGCACCCGGCTGATGTCCCGCAGCGAGACCAAGCGGATCAACGCCGTCCTGCTCACCTGCGGCACCTACGACGCCGCCGGCGAGTTCGCGTTCCGTGTGGGCCTGCCCGGCAAGAGCGGCGTCGGCGGCGGCATCCTCGCGATACTCCCCGGTCGCGCCGCCGTGTGCGCCTGGGGCCCGCGCCTGGACCAGGCCGGCAACTCCGTCGCCGCGGTCGCCGCCCTGGACACCCTGACCACCCTGTCCGGCTGCTCGGTCTTCTGACCCGCGGACAGCGGAACGCGGGCCCCGGCCGTCCGCACAGCGACCGGGACCCGCGGGTCCGTGACGAGCGCCCTCCGCTCCGAGGACGCCCTCCCCCGAGGCTCCGGGGGACTACTCCACCGTCACGCTCTTCGCGAGGTTGCGCGGCTTGTCCACGTCCCGCCCCAGGGCGACGGCGGCGTGGTAGGCGAGCAGCTGGAGCGGGATGTTGAGCAGCAGCGGGTCCAGCTCGGGCTCGCTCTTGGGCACCAGGATGCAGTGGTCCGCGAGCTTCTCCTCGGGCCGCCGGTGGCCGACGGCGATGACCCGCCCGGAGCGGGCCTTGATCTCGCCCAGCGTGGTGAGGTTCTTGTCCAGCAGCTCGTCGTCCGGAACCAGTGCCACGGTGGGCAGTTCGGGGCTGATCAGCGCCAGCGGGCCGTGCTTGAGCTCGCTCGCCGGGTAGGCCTCGGCGTGCACGTAGGAGATCTCCTTGAGCTTCTGCGCGCCCTCGCGGGCCACCGGGTAGCCGCGCACCCGGCCGATGAACATCATGCCCGCGGAGTCGGCGTACTCGGCGGCGAGTCCGGCGATGGCCTCGCTCTGCTCCAGCACCTCGCGGATCTGGTCGGGCAGCGCCTTGAGCGCGGAAACGATCCGGCGCCCGTCGGCGGGCGACAGGTCGTGGATGCGCCCGAAGTGCAGGGCGAGCAGCGCGAAGGCGACCACGGTGGAGGTGAACGCCTTGGTGGAGGCGACCGAGACCTCCGGACCGGCGTGCAGGTAGATACCGCCGTCACACTCTCGGGCGATAGCACTGCCCACCGTGTTGACGACGCCGAGCACCCGGCCGCCCTTGCGCTTGACCTCCTGGACGGCGGCCAGCGTGTCGTAGGTCTCGCCGGACTGGCTGACCGCGACGTACAGGGTGTCCGCCTCGATCACCGGGTTCCGGTAGCGGAACTCGGAGGCCGGCTCGCTGTGCGCGGGGATCCGGGCCAGCTCCTCGATCAGCTGCGCGCCCATCTCGCCCGCGTAGTAGGCCGATCCGCAGCCGAGGATCTTCACCCGGCGGATCTCGCGCAGCTCCCGGGCGTCCAGGTTGAGGCCGCCGAGGTGCGCGGTGGCGAAGCGCTCGTCGAGCCGGCCGCTCAGGGTGCGCTCGACCGAGCCGGGCTGCTCGTGGATCTCCTTGAGCAGGAAGTGCTCGAAGCCGCCGGTGTCGTAGGAGTCGACCTCCCAGTCCACGGTGGACGGCTGGCGGTGCGTGGTGCGGGCGTCCTCGGTGAAGGTCCGGAAGCCGTCGGCCCGGACGGTGGCCAGCTCGCCGTCCTCCAGGTGGACGACCTGGCGGGTGTAGCGGACCAGCGCGGAGACGTCCGAGGCGGCGAACATCTCCTTCTCGCCGATGCCCAGCACGATCGGGCTGCCGTTGCGGGCGACGACGATCCGGTCCGGCCGCTCGGCGTCGAGCACCGCGATGCCGTAGGTGCCGACCACCCGGCCGAGCGCGGCCCGCACCGCGTCCTCCAGCTCGACGCCCTCGGCCACGTTCGCGGCGATCAGGTGGGCGAGCACCTCGGTGTCGGTCTCGGAGCGGAACACCGCGCCGTCGGCGGCGAGCTTGGCGCGCAGCTCGTCGGCGTTCTCGATGATGCCGTTGTGGACGACGGCGATCCGCTCGGCGTTGTCCAGGTGCGGGTGCGCGTTGGCGTCACTGGGGACGCCGTGGGTGGCCCAGCGGGTGTGGCCGATGCCGGTGGTGCCCTTGAACCGGGCCGGCACGGCCGCGGCCAGGTCGGCGACCCGGCCCTTCACCTTGCGGAGCTTGATCCCGCCGCTGCGCCCGGTGACGGCGACACCAGCCGAGTCGTAGCCGCGGTACTCCAGCCGCGCCAGCCCCTCCAGCAGGAAGGGGGTCGCGTCCTTGGGGCCGATGTAGGCCACGATTCCGCACATGCGTGGTCTCCTCTTCGAAGTCTTCGGAAGGTCGGGAACGAGAGCGGTCAGCCCGCTGAGGGCAGCGAGGGCAGTGGGCAGCGAGCGCGGTGAGGGCGACGGGCGCTCGGCCGCCTCAGCCGCCTCGGCCGCCTCAGCCGTAGACGATCCGCCGCAGCTGGCGGGCCGAGAGCTCCGGCGCCGAGACCCGGCGCTGCGGCAGCTCCTCGGTGAGCCGGGCGAAGATCCGCTCGTTGGTCAGACCGCGTGCCTGGAGCTCGGTGTGGCGGCGGCGCACGTACTCCTCGGTGCTCTCGGAGAAGTACGCCAGCACCTCCGCCACGACCCGCGCCGCCTCCCGGGGCCCGAGCGGGCTGGTCCGGGTGAGGTGGGCGAGGAGGTCTTCGTGGGGGTGGGGTGAGCTCGGCACGAGTGTGGAGCCTAGGTCGGGCCGGCCGCCGAAGCCAAAGTTTCTGCCCGAAATCGGGCAGACATTACGACTTTCAGACCACATCCACGACTCCTTCACATTCGGCCGTCGAACGGCCACCCGTTCGCCCCTGTTCCCGAAAGCCCCTTGAAGCGGCGCCAACTCCGCACGTAGCGTGACCCCCTGAACACGAAGCGGAAGACCGGAGGCTTGCTGATGTGCGGGATCACCGGATGGGTCGCGTTCGAGCGCGACCTCACCGCCGAACGGGGGGTCATCGACGCGATGACGGCCACCCAGGCCCGCCGCGGCCCGGACGCCGGCGGCGTCCACCTGGAGCCGCACGCCGTGCTCGGCCACCGCCGGCTCGCGGTGATCGACATCGCGGGCGGCGTCCAACCGATGACGGTCGAGCACGACGGCCGGACGCTGGCCGTGCTCACCTACAGCGGCGAGGTCTACAACCACCGCGAACTGCGCGCGGAACTGGAGGCGGCCGGGCACCGCTTCCGCACCCGCAGCGACACCGAGGTCGTGCTGCGCGCCTACCTGGAGTGGGGCGAGCACCTGGCCGAACGGCTCAACGGCATGTTCGCCTTCGCGGTCTGGGACATCCGGCGCGAGGAGCTGCTGCTGGTCCGCGACCGGATGGGCGTCAAACCCCTGTACTACCACCGCACCCCGGACGGCGTGGTCTTCGGCTCCGAGGTCAAGGCCCTGTTCGCCCACCCCGCCGTCCGCCCGGTGGTGGACCTGGACGGGCTGCGCGAACTGCTCGGCTACGCCCGCACCCCGGGGCTCACCCCGTACCGGGACATCCACGAGGTCCGGCCCGGGCACGTCGTGCGGGTGCGCCGCGAGGGCCTCTCGGTCCGCCGCTACTGGGCGCTGGAGGCGCGCGAGCACCGCGACAGCCTGGAGGCCACGGTCGCCACCGTCCGGGCCCTGCTGGACGACATCGTGCACCGTCAGCTGGAGGCGGACGTCCCGCTCTGCTCGCTGCTCTCCGGCGGCCTGGACTCCAGCGCCGTCACCGCCCTGGCCGCCCGGACCCTGGGCGCGGCCGGGGCCGGCCCGGTGCGCTCCTTCTCCGTCGGCTTCGCCGGGCAGAGCGAGACCTTCAACGCCAACGACGTCCGGCAGACCCAGGACGGCCCGTTCGCCCGGCTGCTCGCCGACCACGTCGGCGCCAACCACAGCGTCGTCGAGCTGGACGCGGCCGACCTGACGGACCCGGCCCGGCGCTCCGTCGTGCTGCGCGCCCGTGACCTGCCCAACGGCGTCGGCGACATGGACACCTCGCTGCTGCTGCTCTTCCGGGGCGTGCGCCGCCACTCCACCGTCGCGCTGTCCGGCGAGTCGGCGGACGAGCTCTTCGGCGGCTACCGCTGGTTCCACGACCCGGCCACCATCGCCGTCGACGACTTCCCCTGGGCGCTCGGCCTCACCGGCATCGCCGGCGGCGGAGCCACCCCGCGCGAGCACCTCCTGGACGCCGAACTGCTCCGCAAGCTCGACCTGGACGGCTACCGCAGGGCCCGCTACCGCGAGGCGGTCGCCGAGGTCCCGCACCTGCCGGAGGCGGATCCGCTCGAACGGCGGATGCGCGAGATCTCGTACCTCAACCTGACCCGCTTCGTCTGCATCCTGCTCGACCGCAAGGACCGGATGAGCATGGCCAACGGCCTGGAGGTGCGGGTGCCGTTCTGCGACCACCGGCTGGTCCAGTACGTCTTCAACGCCCCGTGGGCGATGAAGTCCTTCGACGGGCGGGAGAAGAGCCTGCTGCGCGCCGCCGTCCGGGACGTGCTGCCGGCCGCGGTCGCCGAGCGGGCGAAGAGCCCGTACCCGGTCACCACCGACCCGCACTACCCGGCGAAGCTGCGCGCCGAACTGGCCCGGCTGGCCGTCGAGCGCACCTCCCCGGCCCTGGACCTGCTCGACCGGCGGCGCCTCGCCGACGCGCTCGCCCCGGACACCGACCCGCAGTCCGTCCGGCTGGCCGTCGACCTCGCGCTGGACTTCGACGCCTGGCTGACGGAGTACCGGGTGACGCTGGAGCTCTGACCGCCAGGGCCTGAACACGTGTGGGGCGCGGGTGCCGCCACCCGAACGGCGCACCCGGCGACGCCCGCGCCCCCGTACTCCGTCCGGGTGATTGTGCGGAACCATCCCGCCGGGCCCGGAGGTCCCACGGTGCGATAGCGTCGCCGACACCTCCCGATTGGCGGGCGAAATCGCGGCTTACCGCTCACGTGCCGTCAGGATGGGAGCGAAACGTTCACCTCGATCCGCCGGGGGATCCCGTCATGCAGCCGCGAGTCTTCGCGATTCTCACCGCCCTGCTCCTGGGCGTCCTGGGCCTGGGGTCGGTGGCCGTCACCGACTGGTCGCCCGCGGCGGCCACCGCGTCCCTGACCGCCGTCGCCCCCGGGGCCCCCGCCGCCGGCGCCCGGCCGGCCGCGGCCGGCCCCGCGAGCGCCACCCCGACCGGCGACCCCGCCGTGTGGACCCGCTCCACGCTGCGCAACAAGGTGATGGCCGAGATGGACGCCACCGACCCCGGTGTCGCCCTGGCCGACCTCGACAAGATCACCAAGGAGAAGCCGTACACCGTGCGCTTCTGCCACCCGATCGCGCACGAGCTCGGCCACGCGGCGGTCAAGCGCTTCAACGCCGACTTCCAGAAGGTCATCTCCTTCCCGCACGAGACCTGCGCGGCCGGCTACCTGCACGGCGCGGTCGAGGAGATGCTCAACGCCTCCACCCAGCCCGAGACGGACCTGCTCAAGCTCTGCGCGCCCAAGAACACCGGGCCCTGCATCCACGGCGTCGGCCACGGCACCATGTTCGTCGCCAAGCAGGACGTCGCCAAGGCGCGCGACCTGTGCAACAAGTTCCCCTCCGACCAGAACCGGATCCGCTGCTCCGAGGGCCTGTTCATGCAGCTCTTCGGCCCGGACGAGGAGGACGAGCAGGCCAAGGCCAACCTGCCCGCCGACAAGCTCGCCCAGGACCCGCTCTACCCGTGCAAGGACCAGCCGTCGCTGTTCCAGTCGGCCTGCTTCTTCTACGCCCCGACGTTCTTCCTCTCCTCGCACGACTACCCGAACCACCCCGAGGTCTACGCCGAGGCCCTCAAGTGGTGCCTCAACGGCAAGGCCAGCGGCGGGGCGGTGGACTGCAGCCGCGGTGTCGGCTCGCGCACCATGAAGTACAACCTGGACCGCGAGGACTGGGCGTCCGAGCAGTGCGCGACCGCCGCCGACGGCTGGCAGCGCAAGGCCTGCGCCGAGGGCCTGGTCAGCTACTACACGGTCAACTACACCGACGGGGGCGCGGCCGGACGACTCTGCGCCAAGATCACCAACAAGGAGATGCAGGGCTACTGCCGCTCGGCGAGCGGCCTGTCCAGCTCGCTGGACTGACGCCCCCGGTCCCCCGGACCGACGCCCCCGGGTCTCAGCAAGCAGGCTCGCACCGCACGGTGCGGGCCTGCTTGCGTAGGATCACCCGATCATCGCCTGACCCGGGTGCGCCAAGGACGCCGCGCCTCGCCCAGCCCGTCCCCCGGCCTCCCTGGAGCACGCCATGACCACCGAGGACTCCCCCGGCACCGACGTCACCGGCACCGACGTCACCGACGCCGACTTCCGCCGTGCCGCCCACTCCACCGCCGACCTCGTCTCCGACTACCTCGCCGACCTGCCCGGACGCCCGGTCTGGCAGCCCATGGACGAGACCGCCCGCCGGGCCCTGCTCGACGCCCCGCTGCCCGCCGAGGGCCGCCCGCTCGACGAGCTGATCGGCGCCATCGGACGGGACGTCCTGCCGTACCCGATGGGCAACGGCAACCCGCGCTTCTTCGGCTGGGTCAACTCCGCCCCCGCCCCCGCCGGGGTGCTCGCCACCCTCGCCGCCTCCGCGATGAACCCCAGCTCGGCCGGCGGCGACCACGCCGACGTCCACCTGGAGCGCGCCGTGGTCCGCTGGATAGCCGAACTGGTCGGCTTCCCGCACCCGGCCGGCGGCGGCCTGCTCACCTCCGGCACCTCGATGGCGACCATCGTCTGCCTCGCCGCCGCCCGCAACCGCGCCGCCCGGCGGGCCGGCCGGGACGTCCGCGAGGAGGGCCTGGCGGGCCTGCCGCCGCTGGTCGGCTACGTCACCGGCGAGACCCACTCCTGCGTCCGCAAGGCCGCCGAGCTGCTCGGCCTCGGCAGCCGGCAGCTGCGCACCGTGGCCACCGGCCCCGACGGCCGGCTGGACACCGCCGACCTGCGAGCGGCCGTCGAGCGCGACCGCGCGGCCGGCCTGCTGCCCTTCCTGGTGGTCGCCTCGGCCGGCACCGTCGGCGCCGGCGCGGTGGACGGGTTCGGCCCGATCGCCGACCTCTGCGAGGAGCAGGGCCTCTGGATGCACGTGGACGGCGCGTACGGCGCCTTCGGCCGGCTCGACCCGGCCATCGCCCACCGCTACGCCGGGCTGGAGCGCGCCGACTCGCTCGCCCTCGACCCGCACAAGTGGCTCGGCGTCCCGGTCGACTGCGGCTGCGCGCTGGTCCGCGACACCGAGGAACTGCGCGGCACCTTCAGCCTCGTCCCGTCCTACCTGCGCGACGAGTCGGCCGGCGCGCTCGGCTGGTTCTCCGAGTACGGCACCGAGCAGACCCGCCCCTTCCGGGCCCTCAAGGTCTGGGCCACCATCGCCCACAAGGGCCGGGCCGGGCTCGCCCGGGACATCGCCCGGTGCACCGCACTGGCCCGCCGGCTCGGCGAACTCGTCGAAGCGGACGAGGAGTTGGAGCTGCTCGCCGAGGTGCAGACCTCGATCGTGGCGTTCCGCCACCGCGCCCCCGGCCGGGACGGGGCCGCCCGCGACGCCCTCAACCGCGACCTCCCCGCCGCCGTCCAGCGGCGCGGCCGGGTCTTCGTCACCGGCGCCCGCCTGGACGGCGCCGAGCTGCTCCGCGCCTGCCTCCTCAACGCCGCCACGACGGAGGCCGACCTCCACCTCCTGCTCGCCGAGGTCAAGGCCGCGGCCCGCGACCTGCTCGGCTAGACCACCGGCGGCCCGGCCTCCCCACTCGGCCCCGCGCGTTCCTCCCGTAACACCCCGGCGCGGACCGTAACCGGCCGGTCACGACGGATGCCCGACCGGGAAACACCGGTCGGGCACGGTGGTGGCATGGAGCATTCGAAGCCCTCTCCCCTCCGTGCCCCCGCCGGCCCCGGTGCCCGCCGCACCCACCGCTGGCGCCGTGACACCGTCGAACTCGCCGCCGTCTTCCTCTCCGTCACGGCGGCCGACCTCATCGCCAAGATCGTCGTCCACGGCCCGGACGGCCCGGTCGTCGTGGCCGCCTCCGCGCTCGCCCTGCTCGCCACCGCCCTGCTCCACAGCTGGTGGTCACCGCACGCCCCGCCCCCGGTCGCGCTCTGGCGGGTGCGCACCACGGCCCTCGCCCACACCGGCACGACGCTCGCCGACCACCGGATCACGCTGCTCTCCGTGCACCCCCACCCCGCCGCCGACGAGCTCTACCTCCGCACCGAGCACCCGGTGACCCCGGCCGTCCTGACGACGCTGCTGACCGCCACCGGCCACACCCTCCAGGACGCGCCGACCCGCATCGCCTGAGCCGTCGCCTCAGGCCGGGCCCGGGTCGTTGGGGTGCGGTTCGAGCGGGGTCACCACGACGGTCATCCACGGCCGCAGCGGGAGGCTGCCGAGCACCTCCGCGCGCAGCCGGGCCTCGTCGGCCGCCAGCCAGACGCCGATGCTGCGCCGTTCGCCGACCGGGCGCCACAGCCTGGCCAGGTGGCCGGTGGCGGCCAGCTCGCGGGCGCGGACGGCCTCGGCGGCGCGCCGCCGGTCGACCTCCTCCTCGGCGGTGCCCTCGGGGACGCTGGTGGTGATCTCGACCAGGAACTCCTGCACGGTCCTGCTCCCTTCTCGCCCCCGCCCCGCCCCCGCCCCCTCATCGTCGGCCCGGCACCCGACCGCCGCCACGACCGGCCCGCGCCCGGTGGGCCGGCCGGGCGAATCCGGAGCCGGCCTCCGGCGGCCCCGCACCCGGCGCGGGCCCGGGATCCGGCTCCGCCGGCGGCGGCCCGAGGAGGGCGGCCACCGCCGGCGGCGGATTCCCGTGAGGCGTCAGCCCTTGTCGGCCGGCTGCACGACGCACACGGCCTCGCCGAGCATCGGCCCGAAGCCGCCGAGCAGGGCGCCGAGCACCTGGTGGCAGGTGGCGGCCTCCTCGGGCGTCTTGGGGCCGTTGCTGTCGGCGGCGGCCGACTGGGCGAGGGCGAGCGGCAGGGCGAGCAGCAGGGCGCAACAGGCGGTGGCCAGTGCGGAGTTCTTCACGGACATCGGAAAGCCCCTTCGGAGGAGACGGGATCGGCGGAAAAGCCGAGCCATCCCTATCCGAAGGGGCTCCCCCGCTCACGGATCCTGAGCCATCCGTGAGCGTGTCCACATCATCCGATCAGCGGCCCGGGGGCTCCCCGGGGCCCGTCCGTTCCACCTCCCGGATCGCGGCGGCCAGCTCGGCCACCCCGTGCTCCCGCAGCACCCCGTAGTGGTCGCCCGCCAGGTCGACCACGGTGGGCGGAGCCGCGGAGTAGCCGGTGCTGCCCTCGATGAAGGAGTAGTCGTCGCCCGCGGCCTTGAAGACGGTCACCGGCGCCTCCAGCCGCCGCTCGGCGAGCTCGCGGAAGCTGTACTCGAACTCGTAGGTCTCGCCGACGATCCCGGTGATCCGCCGGATCAGCTCCTCGTCCAGCTCCGGCAGCATCCGGTGCACGGAGGCGACGAAGGTCGCCTCGTCCACCGTCTCGGCCAGGCAGCGCTCCAGGTCGGGGCCGCTGATCCGGCCGGCGAACACCCCGAACAGGATGGTCAGGTACGCCGGGTTGGCGTACGAGGCCTCCCGGCCCCACGACCGGGCGTCGTCCCGGCGCACCTTCGGGTTGCCGGGGCAGATCAGCAGCAGCCGCTCCACCCGCTGCCCGGCGCGCTCCAGCTGCCAGGCCGCCTCGAAGGCGACCCGGGCGCCGAAGGAGAAGCCCCACAGCGTGTACGGCCCCCGCGGCTGCACCCGGCGCAGCTCGGCGACGTCGGCGGCGGCCATCTCCCGGATGGTCGGGTACGGCGTCTCGCCCGGGTTGACGCCATACGCCTGGACGCCGTAGAAGGCCCGGCCCGCACTCGCCTCCCGGCCGAGCGGCCGCAGGTTCATCGGGTAGCCGCCCAGTCCGGGCCAGCAGAACACGGCCCGGTCGGCCGCCCCCGGGTGCAGCGGCACCAGCCGGGAGGCCGCGCTCCCGCCGGTGCCCCCGCCCGCGCGCTCGCCGCCCTCGCCGCAGGCCCGTTCGACGCGCGCGGCCAGGTCGCCCAGCCGGGGGCACTCGAACAGCACCTGGAGCGGCAGCGCGACGCCGAACTCGCGGTTGATCCGGTGGACCAGGGCGACGGCGATCAGCGAGTTCCCGCCGACGGCGAAGAACTCGTCCGTCACCGACACCTCCTGGTACCCCAGCGCCCGCCCCCAGGCCTCGGCCAGCCACCGCTCGTACCCGGTGGCGGGTGCGACGTACGCGCCGCGCACGTCGGCCGTGCGGACGGCCTCGGAGGCGGCCAGCGCCTTGAGGTCCACCTTGCCGTTGGCGGTGAGCGGCAGGGCGTCCATCACCAGCACCCGGTTGGGCAGCATGTAGTCGGGCAGCAGGGTGGCCAGTTGGTCCTTGATCAGCTCGGCCGGTCCCTTCATGTGGACGGCGTCCTCGTGCATGCCCTCGCTGCGGATCTGCTCCTCGCTCACCTTGCCGCCGAGGAAGAAGTAGGACGGTCCCGGGGTGATGCCGCGGCCGGCCAGGATCTCGTCGATGCGGCGCGAAGCGGGCAGCGGGTGGCCGGACTTGGAGCTGTAGCCGGAGGACATGAAGCCCAGCCCCAGGCCGTTGCGCTGGAGGCGGTGCAGCTCCGTGCCGAGCACGATGTACCGCAGCCACTCCTCCTCGGCGCGGGCGACGGCCGTGATGCCGAACGAGGCCCGGGCGTAGACGGCCTGGTTGATCGCGATCACGTGCCGGGACTCCACCACCTCCTCCGAGACGTGCGTCAACTCGCCGTCGGCGTACCGGTAGAGGCCGCCCGGCAGGCCGTCCACCCGGCCCTCGTGGGCCTGGACGTACAGCTCGGTGCCCTCGTCCCGCGCCGGGCCGCCGGCCCGGACGACCGCGAAGGCGCCCAGGTAGTGGTCCTCCTCGGCGACGTCCAGCCGGTCCTTGGCCGCCGGGTCGAGGCCGATCGGGCGCACGTCCAGCCCGTACTCGGGCAGCACCTCCGCCAGGACGCCCAGCATGTGGCCGGTCTCGAACTCCAGCACCTCCCGGATGTTGTTCTTGTAGACCGGCTCGATGGCGCCGTGCTTCCCGGAGAAGTGCAGCGTCAGGTAGGCCCCGCCATCCGGGCCCGGCCGCGCCCCGGCGGGGCCGATCCGGACCAGGACGTGCTCGACCGGGTGGTAGTAGTACAGCCCGGCCGCGAGCCCGTCCAGGCCGCCGGTCTCCAGGTACAGCTGGGTCGCGTACAGCGCGCCGGGCGAGGCGTAGGCGTACTTGGGCAGCAGCCGCTCCTCGCTGTGGAACTGGCCGAACCACCGCAGGACGCGGCCGAGTTCGGGCAGGCTCAGCAGTTCCAGGTCGCGGCCGAAGGTGCGGGTTGGGCGCGGGGCGAGCAGCGCGGTGAGGTCGTCCCGGGTGACCGCGCCGCCGTCGTAGAAGCGGTAGCTCTTGCGGGCGAAGGCCTCCCGGCGCTGGGCGTCGGTCTCCTTCCGGCCGGGCAGTTCAACCCGCTCGCGGCCCGCCAGCCGGGCCCGGTCGCGCAGGCCCGGGTCGGACAGCTGGGCCTTGACCTGGAGCTTGCTGGCCTTGGACTGGTGGTGGCCGCCGTGGCTGCCCTGGTCCATCAGGGCGGCCTCGCGCGGGTTGAGCTCGACGCAGGCGACCAGGTTCGGGTGCCCGGTGCGGTCGTCCCCGGTGACGACCGCGGCCGAGCGGCGCACCCAGGTGTGCTCCTCGATCGCGCGGGCGATCTCGTCCAGCTCGACCCGGTACCCGCGCAGCTTGACCTGGTTGTCCACCCGGCCGGCGAACTGGAGGGTGCCGTCCGGGTTCCACCGCACGAGGTCGCCGGTGCGGTACAGCCGCTCGCCGGGGGCGAACGGGGAGCGGACGAACCGCTCCGCGGTCAGCTCCGGCCGGTTCAGGTAGCCGCGGGCCAGCTGGACGCCGCCGATGTACAGCTCGCCGACGCCGTCGGCGGCGACCGGCCGCAGCTCCTCGTCGAGGACGTGGCACTGGGTGTCGGCCACCGGTCGGCCGATCGGCACCGAGCCGGCGCCGTCGGCCGGATCGGCCGGATCGACCAGGTGCCAGGTGGCGTTGATGGTGCACTCGGTCGGGCCGTACAGGTTGACCAGCGCCGCCTGCGGGAGGGCGCGGCCCAGGTCGCGGGCGAGCCGCCGGGAGAGCGCCTCGCCGCCGGAGAACACCCGGGTCAGGCCGGTGCAGTCGGCGAAGCCCTCGGTGTCCAGCAGCGCCCGGAGCAGGGTGGGCACGCACTGGAGCGCGGTCACCCCGTGCCGCCGGACGGCGGCGACCAGCGCCTCCGGGTCCCGGTAGAGGCCGGGCGTGCCGGCCGCCACCCGGGCGCCGACGGCCGGGGCGAGGATCTCCCACTGCGCGGCGTCGAAGCTCATCGGGGTCTTCTGCAGCACGGTGGTCCCGGGGGCGAGGTGCCCGGCGGAGTGCATCCAGCGCAGCTGGGAGACCACCGAGCGGTGCTCGATCATCACGCCCTTGGGGCGGCCGGTGCTGCCCGAGGTGTAGATCACATAGGCCAGCGACTCCGGCTCGGCGGCCGCCTCGGGCGCTTCCTCGTGTGCCTCCTCCGCCGCCGCCTCCGGCAGCGGAGCGGCGTCCTCGCAGGCCTCGAAGGTGACGACCGCGGTCCCGGCCGGGACCAGCGCGGCCAGCCGCTCGCGCAGGTGCGCCTGGGTCAGCACGATCCGGGTGCCGCTGTCCTCGACCATGTAGCGGATCCGGTCCTCGGGGTACTCCGGCGACAGCGGCAGGTAGCCGGCCCCGGCGTACAGCACGCCCCAGGCCCCGGCGACCAGCTCGACGGAGGGCTCGACGTACAGGCCGACGCAGCCGTCCGGGACGGCGCCCAGGCGGCGCAGCCGCGCGGCCAGCCGGCGGGCGGCGCCGGCCAGCTCCTGGAAGGTGAGGCCGCCGCCCGCGCCGAGGACGGCCGGCGCGCCGGGCCGGGTGCGCGCCTGCCGGTCGAGCAGCCCGGTGAGCGCGGTGCCGACCGGGGCCCGGCGGGCGTGCGGGACGGCGGGGGTGCCGGTGGTGGCGGCGGTGTCGGTGGTGTCGGTGGTGGGGACGGACGGGGTGTCGCGCATGGAAACGGCCTTCGGTGCGTGGACGTACGGGTGTGGCCGTACGGGGCGTGGCCTCCTGCTCACCAGGAGCACCGGGGAACGCCATCCACCGTCGGCCGCCCGCTGTCCCACCCGCCTGAGGCACCGGTCGCGACCTGCGCCGATGCCGTCCCGGCCACCCGTGCCGCCGTCCCGGGCGGGGGCCCGCCCTGTCCCACCCCGCCCGGCCGCGCACCCGGGCATTCGCCCGTTCACGATCACGTAACCGAACGGAAGCGCACCGTCGGTAGCGTCGGCGGCATGAAGGCATCACGCACTCGCCCCGAACGGCTCTGGCACCGGCCCTTCCGCAGGTCCGACCGCAGGTGCGCGGCGCCCGAGGGCCAGGCCACCCGGCCGCCCGCGCTCACCGGCGGCCCGTACCGGACCGTGCGGCCGCACCCGCCCGCCGTCCGCGCCGCCGGTCCGGCGCCGGAGGCCCCGTCCCGGCTGTCCCTGCCGGATGGGACCGGGCTGCTGCTGCGCCCGGCCGGGCCGGCCGACCGGGCGGCGGCGCTGGCGATGCACGGGCGCTGCTCCCCCGCCGCGCTGCGGCTGCGCTACCACGGCCCGGTCCGCGACGTCGGCCGCTACCTGGACCACCTGCTGGACCCGCGGCACGGCCGCAGCTACGCGGTGGCCGCCCCGGACGGGCGGATCCTCGCGCTCGGGCACCTGATGTGGGACGACGGCGAGGCCGAGCTGGCCGTCCTGGTCGAGGACGACTGGCAGCGGCACGGGTTGGGCGCGGCGCTGCTGCGGCGGCTGTCGGCGACGGCCCGGGCGGCCGGCGTCCGCACGGTGTACGCGGTGACCCAGGGCGGCAACACCGGGCTGATCGCCGCGATGCGACGGCTGGACGCGCCGCTGGACTTCCGGGCCGAGGACGGCACCCTGGTGATCACCGCCACGCTGGCCGCCGGGGATCCGGCCGGCTGCGCCCACCATCCGGGACGCTGATCATTTCTTCACCAGATCCTTACCCGGGCAGGTCGGGAACCCGACGGTGGTCGTCGAGCGTCGTCAAAGCAGTAGGGGTTCGGAGCCGAACCCTTGGGGCTGCTCCGTACACCGCTCTCCCCGACAGGCCGTCAGCAGCACCCGCGAGCGCGTCGCAGCAGGCGGCACGGGGTCCGGATCGTCCGGTCGGGCGACGGAGTCGGTAGGCTGACCCCCGTCCCCGCCGCCCGACGGCCCGTTATTCGGCCATGGGTGGTGCCGCAGCAAGGAGGAACCACTGAGCATGGCAGGCACCGAATCGGAGCCCACAGGCGCACGCGACGCCTCGCTGCCGGCCCGCGCCAAGATCGCGGTCACCGCCGGCCGGGTCGCCGCCGCCGTGTCGCGCAAGGCCGGGCGCGGGAGCGGCTCGGTGATCGGCGGCAAGGTCGCCCTCAAGCTCGACCCCGACCTGCTCGCCACCCTCGCCGAGAACCTCGACGTCGTCCTGGTCAGCGCGACCAACGGCAAGACCACCACCACCCGCCTGATCGCCGAGGCGCTGCGCGCCGCCGGTCCGGTGGTCTCCAACGCCCTGGGCGCCAACATGCCCGCCGGCATCACCTCCGCCCTGGCCGGCGGCAACGACGCCCGCTTCGGCGTGATCGAGGTCGACGAGAAGTACCTGGCGATGGTCGCCCGCGACACCCGCCCCAAGGCGATCGCCCTGCTCAACCTCTCCCGCGACCAGCTCGACCGCGCCGCCGAGACCCGGATGATGGCCGAGAAGTGGCGCGAGGGCCTCCAGAACACCGAGGCCGTGGTCATCGCCAACGCCGACGACCCGCTGGTGACCTGGGCCGCCTCCTCCTGCAAGAAGGTGGTCTGGGTGGCCGCCGGACAGGCCTGGAAGGAGGACGCCTGGTCCTGCCCCGCCTGCGGCGGTGTGATGCAGCGCCCCGGCGACGACTGGTTCTGCCAGGACTGCGGCTTCCGCCGGCCCAACCCGCACTGGGCGCTCCAGGGCACCCACGTGATCGACCCGCAGCGCGGCGCCTGGCCGATCCAGCTCCAGCTGCCGGGCCGGGCCAACCTGGCCAACGCCACCAGCTCGGCCGCCGTCGCCGCCGTGTTCGGCGTCGCCCCGCAGGTCGCCCTGGAGCGGATGCGCTCGGTGGCCGCCGTGGCCGGCCGCTACGACGTGGTCCAGTACCAGGGCCGGGACATCCGCCTGCTGCTGGCCAAGAACCCGGCCGGCTGGCTGGAGACCTTCTCGCTGATCGACGGCCCGCCCGCCCCGGTGATCCTCTCCGTCAACGCCCTCGACGCCGACGGCACCGACACCTCCTGGCTGTGGGACGTCGACTACGAGCGCCTCGCCGGGCACCCGGTCTTCGTGATGGGCCAGCGCAAGCTGGACCTGGCCGTCCGCCTGGAGGTCGCCGGACTCCAGTTCCACGTGGTCGACACACTGGAGCAGGCCGTCCGGATGGCCCCGCCCGGCCGGATCGAGGCCATCGCCAACTACACCGCCTTCCAGCAGCTGCGGAAGGTCGTGGCCGGCTGATGCCGCGCCCGCACACCAGTCTTTACGTGACGGAAGGCCTTCGAGGATGAGTGAGAGCAGCCTGCGCGTGGTCTGGGTCTACCCGGACCTGCTCAGCACCTACGGCGACCGGGGCAACGCCCTGGTCGTGGAGCGCCGGGCCCGCCAGCGCCACCTCAACGTGACCCGGATCGACGTCCGCTCCGACCAGGCGATCCCCACCAGCGGCGACATCTACCTGATCGGCGGCGGCGAGGACCGCCCGCAGCGCCTGGCCGCCGAGCGGCTGCGCGCCGACAGCGGCCTGGTGCGGGCCGCCGAGAACGGCGCGATCATCTTCGGCGTCTGCGCCGGTTTCCAGATCATGGGCCACGAGTTCATCAACGACCTCGGCGAGCGCGAGCCGGGCCTGGGCCTGCTCGACGTCTGGACCACCCGCGGCGAGGGCGCCCGCTGCGTCGGCGACGTGCTCGCCGACGTCGACCCCCGGCTCGGCCTGCCGCAGCTGACCGGCTTCGAGAACCACCAGGGCGTCACCCATCTCGGCCAGGGCGTGCAGCCCTTCGCCACCGTCAGCGTCGGCCGGGGCAACGGCACCGGTGACGGCACCGAGGGCGCCTGGCGGGACACCGTGTTCGGCACCTACCTGCACGGCCCGGTGCTGGCCCGCAATCCCGCCGTGGCCGACATGCTGCTCAAGCTGGCGCTGGACGTCGCCGCGCTGCCGCCGGCCGACACCACCTGGTACGACGCGCTGCGCGCCGAGCGCATCGCGGCCGCGACGCGTCCCCAGTAGTACATCCGTACGCCCCGGCCGGGTGCCCGCCATGCGGTCACCCGGTCCGCGGGCGGCCCCGGACGTACCACAATGGGGCTGCCTACTGCACACCCTCCTCGGCAGCAGGCTGCAATTCCGCGCGGGGGCGCCGACGGCGCCGCTCCCGCGTCGGCTCCTGCCCGGCCGGACCAGGGGCCGTATGCTCGACTTCGCGGCCGTTTTCGGGCGTTCTGTCCGGATCGGCCGGTCCTTCACCCCGCGGCCACCTCCCCGCCACCACGGCGAGGGAGCGCCCCGTTACGGTGACGGCTCGTCGTCCCAGCCTGTAGTCCGGCCGTTCCTCGGTTCTGCTCGGGAGTTGCAAAGCTAATGCGTATCGGAGTGCTGACCAGCGGCGGTGACTGCCCCGGCCTGAACGCGGTGATCCGCTCCGTGGTCCACCGGGGGGTGGTCGACCACGGCGACGAGATCATCGGGTTCGAGGACGGGTGGCGCGGTTTCCTTGAGGGCCACCACCGCCCCCTGACCCTGGACTCGGTGAGCGGCATCCTGGCCCAGGGCGGCACCATCCTCGGTTCCTCCCGGGTCCAGCCGAGCCACCTGCGGGACGGCGTCGAACGGGCCAAGAAGTACTGCGCCGACCTCGGCCTGGACGCGGTCATCCCGATCGGCGGCGAGGGCACCCTGAAGGCCGCCAAGCTGATGAGCGACGCGGGCCTGCCGATCGTCGGCGTGCCCAAGACCATCGACAACGACATCGCCGCCACCGACGTGACCTTCGGCTTCGACACCGCCGTCTCGGTCGCCACCGAGGCGCTGGACCGGCTGAAGACCACCGCCGAGTCCCACCAGCGCGTCATGGTCGTCGAGGTCATGGGCCGGCACACCGGCTGGATCGCGCTGAACGCGGGCATGGCCGCCGGCGCGCACGCCATCGTCGTCCCGGAGCGCCCGTTCCACATCGACAAGCTCACCGAGGTCGTCCGCGAGCGCTTCGACCGCCAGAAGAAGTTCGCCATCGTGGTCTGCGCCGAGGGCGCCAAGCCCGAGCCCGGCACCATGCACTGGGAGGAGGGCACCAAGGACATCTACGGCCACGAGCGGTTCACCGGCATCGCCACCCAGCTCTCCCGCGAACTGGAGCACCGCCTCGGCAAGGAGGCCCGCCCGGTGATCCTCGGCCACACCCAGCGCGGCGGCACCCCGACCGCCTACGACCGGGTGCTCGCCACCCGCTTCGGCTGGCACGCCGTCGAGGCCGTCCACAAGGGCGCCTTCGGGCACATCACCGCGCTGCAGGGCACCAACATCAACCTGGTGCCGCTGGCCGAGGCGGTCGCCGAGCTGAAGACCGTACCGCAGGACCGCTACCTGGAGGCCGAGACGGTCCTCTGACCGCCCCCTGCCCTCCCCGGAGGCCCCCGGCCCGCCCCGCGCGGCCCGGGGGCCTCCGTACGTCCCGGGGGCGCTTGCCGCACCCGGCGGGCGTCCGGCGGCCCCCGCCGCTAGCGTGTCCGGCATGGAGATCCTCGCCTACGGAGTGCAGGCCGACGAGCGGCCGCTGCTGGAGCAGGCCTTCGCCGGCCGCCACGGGCTGCGCTGCCTCGACGTGTTCCTCAACCGCGACACCGCCCCGCTGGCCGCCGGCTACCCGGCCGTCAGCAGCAGCGTCAACGCCGTCCTGGACGCCGAGACCCTCGCCGTCCTCGCCGCCGGCGGCACCGAGCTGATCGCCCAGCGCTCCACCGGCTTCAACAACATCGACCTCGACGCGGCCGCCGAACTCGGCCTCACCGTCGCCCGGGTCTCCCACTACAGCCCGTACTCCGTGGCCGAACACGCCTGGACCCTCGCGCTGGCCGTCAACCGCCGCCTCACCCGCGCCGCGAGCCGCTCCCGCGAGTTCGACTTCCGCCTCGACGGGCTCCTCGGCCGCGACATCCACGGCATGACCGTCGGCGTCATCGGCACCGGCAAGATCGGCGAGTGCTTCGCCCGCATCGCCGCCGGCTTCGGCACCGAACTCCTCGGCTGGGACATCGCGCGGAACCCGGCCTGCCTCGACCTCGGCATGCACTACACCGAACTGCCCGAACTCCTCTCCCGCGCCGACCTGGTGAGCCTCCACGTCCCCCTCCTCCCGGCCACCCACCACCTCATCGACGGCGCCGCCCTCGCCCGCATGAAGGACGACGCCATCCTCATCAACTCCAGCCGCGGCGGCCTCGTCGACAGCGCCGCCCTGGTCGAGACCCTGCGCGCCGGCCGCCTCTCCGGCGTCGGCCTCGACGTCTACGAGGAGGAGACCGGCGTCTTCTTCACCGACCGCTCCATCGAGGGCATCACCGACGACACCCTCGCCCGCCTCGTCACCTTCCCCCAGGTCCTCGTCACCAGCCATCAGGCCTACTTCACCCGCACCGCCGTCGGCCAGATCATCGACGCCACCGCCCGCAACATCGACGACCACGCCGCCGGCCGCCGCAACGAGAACACCCTGGTCCCCAGGAACTGACGCCGCGGATGGTGACCCGGGTCACGGGAACCGGCCCTCCCGCCCGGACAAGGCATGACGTGAACCATCCACACTCCCGGCTCCGGGCCGGGAACCCCGAAGCGTTCCGCGACCTCTTCCGGGACCACGCCTCCCTGGTGTACCGCCACGCCGTGCGCGTGACCGGGAACTGGGCACTCGCCGAGGACGTGGTCTCGCTGACCTTCCTCGAGGCCTGGCGCCTGCGCGGGAAACTCCGCGACGAGGGCGACAGTCCACGCCCCTGGCTCATGGGCATCGCCGTCAACGTGCTGCGCAACACGACGCGCGCCGCCCGCCGCCACAGCGCGGCCCTGGCCCGCATGCCCGCGACCGACCCGGTCCCCGACTTCGCCGACGAACTCGTCGGCCGCATCGCCGACTCCGAGCAACTCGCCGCCGCCCACAAGGCCTTGGGGCGCCTGCGGCGCTCGGAACGCGAGGTCTTCGCGCTCTGCGTCTGGTCCGGGCTCGGCTACGCGGAAGCGGCGGCCACCCTCGGCATACCCGTCGGCACCGTACGCTCGCGCCTCTCCCGCGCCCGCACCCGACTGCGCAGACTCGCGGCCGAGGAACTGCGCGCCGCGCAGAAGAACACGGAACCGCTCCCGATCCCCGGACAAGTACAGGGCAGCCGCAGCACCGCGGCCCGGCCGCACAAGGAGACTCACCGATGATCCGCAACTCGCGGCGGCACACCGAACCGCTCGACCACGCGGAACTGGCCCGTCTACTGCCGGCGCCGGCCGATCCCCGCCTGGCGGCCGACCGCCAGGACCTGCTCGAGGAGCACCTGATGAGCGAGATCCACCGGCCCGACCAGGCCGCCCCCGCGGCCGCCCCGGTACGGCGCCCGCTGCGCCGCACCGTCCTCTTCGCGGCGCCGGTCGCCGCGGCCGCGGCCCTCGCCGTGGTCGTCTCCCTGAACACCCCGGCCGACACCCTCGGCTCCCCACGGCTGGTCAGGGCACCCGTCGTGCAGATCGAGGAGGGGAGCACCGTCCAGCTCGCCTCGACGGTCCACGCGATCGCCGCCGCCGCGACGGCGCGCACCACGCCCCAGCCCGGACCGGGCCAGTTCGTCTACGTCAAGAGCCAGGTCTCCTTCATGGCCACCCGTCACAACGTGGACACCGGGGAGTCCGCCACCTGGGTCCAGCCGCTGCACGACCGCGAGGTGTGGAAGTCCCCCGACGGCACCAAGGGCTGGTTGGACGAGCCGGGCTACCAGTCGAAGGGCGGCATCACGCTGGACACCAAGGAGCCCCGCGAGCAGCTGACCTACCAGTGGCTCGCGGCCCAGCCCGCCGACCCCGACGCGCTGCTGAAGTCCGTCTACTCGACGGTGAGCGGCGACCGGGACCACGACCAGCAGGCGTTCAACGAGATCGGCTCCATCATCCGCGAGCAGCTCGTCCCCTCCGCCCTCGCCGCCGCGCTCTACGAGGCCGCCGGCAAGATCCCGGGCGTGGTGGTGGTCGAGCACGCGCAGGACGTCTCCGGCCGCGACGGGATCGCGTTGGCGCGGCTCGACCCCCAGACCGGCGAGCGATCGGAGTGGATCTTCGATCGGGAGAGCCACCAGTACCTCGGCAGCCGTGGCGTGCAGGTCCGGGAGGAGTACGGCATCAAGCCCGGCACCGTCGTGGAGCGCACGACCATCGTCATCCGGGCCGTCGTCGACGCGAAGAACCAGCGCCCCGGCGCCGGGCAGGCCACGGCCTGACGGTCCCACGCCCGATGGGGGCCGCCGGCCGCCGCAACGGGAACACCCCGGCACCGGCGGCCCCTCAACGATCGGGCCCGCCTCGTCGGTCATCGGCGGAGCCGCCCCCGCCCAGCAGGGCGGCGGCCACCTGGTCGAAGTACGGTGCCACCTCGGGCAGGGTCGCGGCGGCGAGCACGTCGCTGCGCACCACGGTCCGCACCACGCTGATGCCCAGCAGCCACGCGCTGAACAGCTCCGCCCGCAGATCCGCGTCCGGCCCATCGACCAGGGCGCGCAGGCCCGCGATGTAGGTGTCGCACACCTGGTCGTGCAGCTGACCGCGGATCGTCTCGTCGCCGGCCGACCGCAGCATGGCGATGAACGGGTGGTCGCCCACCGACTCCGGCCGTTCCTCGCGGAGGATCATCTCCAGTAGCCTGTAAGGGAGTTGGCCGGGCGGGCTGGCCAGCACGGCCCCGGCCTCCTGCGCGTCCTCGGCCGACGCCTCCTCGAACAGCTTCCGCTTCGAACCGAAGTACCGGAACACCAACGAGGCGTCCACGCCCACATCCTGGGCGATGCCGCGGACGTTCGCCCCGGCGTAGCCCTCGCGGCCGAAGTGGACCCGGGCGGCCGCCAGCAGGGCGGCTCTGGTGGCCTCCCGGTCGCGCTTGTGGCGCGGCGACCGGCCGCTCGACGGTGCGGTCACGGCATTCTCCCGGTGGATCGACAGGTGCTGCGGCATCAAGTCATCAGCTGTTGACATGGTATCCCGGCGCGATTAGCTTCGACCGAGTCATCAATCGATGACTTGGCGGCGCGCGTATCCGCACGCCTTCCCACAGGTCGGCTCCCGCCGCACCGGCGTTCCCCGCCGCGAGTTCTCCCGTGTTCACCGTTCCGTGGAGGTCCCAGCGTGAAAACGATTGTTGTCTCGGGTGGTACGGACGGCATCGGCAAGGCCGTTGCCCTGACGTACCTGGGGCGCGGCGACGAGGTCGTCGTCCTCGGCCGCAACGCCGAGAAGGGCGCCGAGGTGCTCGCGGAGGCCGAGCGCATCGGCGCCAGGGGCCGCGCACACTTCATCGCCGCCGACCTCAGCCTGGTCAGCGAGACCCGCAGGGCCGTCGGTGAGATCCGGGACCGGTTCGCCGGGATCGACGGACTGGTCCTGTGCGCCCAGCACTTCCGCTCGTCGCGCCTGGTCACGGCCGAGGACTTCGAGCACACCTTCGCGCTGTACTACCTCAGCCGCTTCGTCCTCAGCCACGAACTGGCCGACCTGCTGGCCGCCGCACCGTCACCCGTCGTGGTCAACGTCTGCGGCCCGGGCGTCGACTTCGGCGAGATCCGCTGGGACGACCTGGGCCGTGAGCGCGACTACAGCGGCATCGACGCCCTGATGCAGGGCAGCCGCCTCAACGACCTGCTCGGCGTCGGGTTCGCCCAGCGGCGGCCGGCCGGTCCGGTGCGGTACGTGCTGCTGAACCCGGGCAGCGTCCGCACCGGCTTCTCGGGCGAGTACGACCCGGTCATGGCCGAGCAGATAGAGGCCGCGCGGCGGAACGCCAGGCCGGTGGAGGAGGGGATCGTGCCGGTCCTGGCGGCGCTCGACGCGCCGCCCGCCGAGATCCTCTCCGCCTCCATGACGGGCGCGCCGCTGGAGCTCACCGGCCCCGCCTTCGACCCCGAGGCGGCGCGGCGCCTCCACGAGCTGACCACCGCGCTGATCGCCGACGCGGCCTCCTGAACCGGGACCGGGAGGACCCCGGCCGCGACGCCCGCCTCCCGGCGGCCCCTCAGGGCCGGCCGAGCGCCTGGCGGTACCAGGGGGCGGCCTCGGGGAGGCGGGCCAGGGGGCCGGGGCCGGGCGGGCAGGCGGCGAGGTGCCAGATCCGGTCGCTGCGGTACCAGTGGTCGCGGGCGATCAGGCCGAACTGCCGCTCGGAGACCCGGCCGGGCGCGGCGGCCAGCAGTCGGCGGCACTCCTCCCAGGGGGTGTCCGGGCCGTCCGGGGCGGGCAGCAGGCCGAGGGCGGCCAGGGCCGTGAGCAGGTCGCCACCGCGGACCGGGTCGGGGTGCGAGGCGTGGTGGACGCCCGGCGGGGCGGCCTGCCCGTCCAGGGCGAGCGCGGTGATCAGCCGGGCCAGGTCGGCGCGGTCGACCATCGAGAGCCGGGTGCGGCCTCCCTCCCAGCGGACCGGCACCCGGCGGACCAGCTCCGCCAGCGCGGGCACCACCCAGCGGTCCCCGGTGCCGGTCACCAGTCCGGGGCGCAGCACGCACCCGCCGGCCGCCAGCGCGTGGCGCTCGCCGAGCAGCCGGGTGCGGCTGGCCTCGGACACCGGGGCGGGCGGCACCTCGTCCACCTCGATGCCCTGGTGCGGGCCCTCGCCGTAGACCGCGGCCGTGGAGAGGTGGACGATCCGCCGCACCCCGGCGCGGGTGGCGGCCGCCATCAGGGCGGCGGTGCCCCGGTCGTTGACCACCTCGCACTCCTCGGCTCCGCCGTCGACCCGGGAGGCGAGGTGCACCAGTGCCCCGGCGCCCGTACAGAGCTCCGTGAGCGCCGCCGGGTCGGCCAGGTCGCCCGGGACCCAGACGGGGCCCGGTACGGCCTCCTGGGGCGGTGTGCGGGCCAGGGCGCGTACCCGGACGCCGCGCGCGGCGAGGGCCGCGAGCACGCCGGAGCCGATGAAGCCGGTCGCCCCGGTCAGCGCGACCGTGGTGGGCGCCGCGGGACCGTGTTCCGTCGCCATCTCCGAGCCTCCCTGTCGAATCCCCGAGCCCTCGGACTCCGAGCCCCGAGCCTCCCCGCCGACCGGCCGGTCAGTCTAGCCAGGAGGCGCTCCGGTGGGGAGACACCCGTACGGAGGGGGTGGGGGGATGGCCCGGGGTAAGGCCCACCTAGGCTGTATGTCAAGCAAAACGGGCGAACCGGACCCGCGTTTTGGACCACGAGGACGGAAAGCAGGACCCGCCGATGGGCGACGGAATGTCAGGAATGCACCACCACGGCGGGATGACCCAACTAGGCCCGTTCAGCTTGTCCAACGTCTGGACCTGGTCCCCCGACTGGGTGTTCCTGCTCGGCGGACTGGTCCTCCTGGGGCTGTACGCGGCGGGCGTGGTGCGGCTGTACCGGCGCGGCGACCGCTGGCCGATCGGCCGGGCGGTCGGCTGGGCGGCGGGTGTCGCCACCATGCTGCTGGTCACCTGCACCGGGCTGAACGACTACGGCATGGTGCTGTTCAGCGCGCACATGATCCAGCACATGGTGCTCTCCATGCTGACGCCGATCCTGCTGCTGCTGGGCGCCCCGATCACGCTGGCGCTGCGCGCCCTGCGCCCGGCCGGCAAGGGCCGTCCGCGCGGGCCGCGCGAGCTGCTGGTGGCGCTGCTGCACAGCCGGTACATGCGGATCGTCTCGCACGCGGCGTTCACCATCCCGATGTTCATCGCGAGCCTGTACGGGGTCTACTTCACCCCGCTGTTCGACTTCCTGATGCAGTACCGCCTCGGGCACATCTTCATGATGGTGCACTTCCTGCTCACCGGTCTGGCCTTCTTCTGGCCGATCATGGGCGTGGACCCGGGCCCGCACCGCCCGGGCCACGTGATGCGGATCATCGAGCTGTTCATGGGGATGCCGTTCCACGCCTTCTTCGGCGTGGCGGTGATGATGGCGGGCCACCCGCTGGTCACCACCTTCACCGTGGAGGGCGCACCACCGGGGACGAACCTCCTGGAGGACCAGAAGCTGGCCGGCGGCATCACCTGGGCGTTCGGCGAGATCCCGACCGCGATCGTGCTGATCGCGCTGGTCTACCAGTGGATGGGCTCCGAACAGCGGCAGGCCCGCCGCCGCGACCGCTCCGAGGAGCGCACCGGCGACGCCGAGCTGGAGGCGTACAACGCCTACCTGGCCTCGCTGCACAAGCGCGACCGGCGCCCCGGCTCGGCTCCGGCCGCCCCGGTCGCCCCGGTGGCGGGCGCCACCCCGGCGGCCGAGGCCGGCTGAGGCCGGCTGAGGCCGGCTGAGGCCACCCCACCACTCACCGCGGAACGATCGTTCCCGAGAACCCCCGCTCCGCCTCCGGAACGGGGGTTCCGCCGTTCCGGGACCGCCCCGGAACGGTCGTTCCGCCGCAGGCGTTCGAACGTATATGCACGTCCTGCTGTTCGTCGCCGTCCTGCTCTGCGGGTCCGTCCCGCTCTGGCTGCTCGGCTTCCTCGGCCTGGCGCTGTACCACCGCCGCCGGCCCGTGCCGGCCGGCTCCGACTATCTGGTGGTCCTGGGCGCCGCGCTGGAGGGCTGCGAGCCCGGGCCCCCGCTGGCGGCCCGGCTGGACGCCGCGCTGGAACGTTTCGCCGCCGAGGAGGCCGCCGGGTACGCCCCGCTGGTCGTGGTGACCGGCGGGAAGGGCCCGCACGAGGACTGCACCGAGGCCGCCGCGATGGCCCGCTACCTGGTCGCCCGGGGCGTCCCTGCCGAGCGGATCCGGCGCGAGGAGCGGGCCGTGAACACCGCCGAGAACCTGCGTTTCAGTGCCGCCCTGATGGCCGCCGAGCGCCCCGGCTACCGCTGCACGGTGGTCACCAACGGCTTCCACACCGTCCGCTCCGCCCTCGCCGCCCGCCGGGCCGGCGCCCCCGCCGCCGTGCTCGGCGCGGACGGCCCGCTGGCGCACGGCCCGTACCTCCTGCTGCGCGAGGCCGTCGGCACCGCCCTCGCCCTGTGGCGCCCGCACGGGGCCGCCCTGCTCCTGGTGGTGGCGGCGGCCGGGGCCGGGGCGCTGCTCGGACTGTCCTGAGGACGGTCCCGGGGCAGCGCGGTCCCGGGGCAGCGCGGTCCCGGGGCACAGCGGTCCCGGTGCCGGGCTCTGGATCGTGTCGCACCCCTCCGCCAGGATGGAGGCGGAGCCGAGTGCGGAGGGGGCACGAGCGTGTCCAAGTGGAGCGCGTTGCAGCGGGCCTGCGTCCTGGTGGCCCTGGCGGCCGCCCTGGTCGCGGCGGTGGTGGGCGGGCTGGCCGCCTGGCAGTGGGTGTTCGACGACCCGGGGTGGCTGTCCTGGCACGGGTGGGTGTTCGGGGCCGCCCTGCTGGCGGGCGCGGCGGCCTCGGGACCGTTCCTGCGGTACGAGGTCTCCCCCGGCGCGGTCGTGGGCATCGGCTTGTTCCTGCTCGTGCCGCCGCTGGTCGGCGTCCTGATGGCGGCGTCCGCCACGGACGACATCCAGAGCTGGATGCGCACCGACAAGGCGGTGACGGCCACCCTGAGCGGCTGCCACGTCTCCGGTTCGGAGACCCTGGAGAGCGACCGCGGCCCGATCGGCTCGATCGACGTCTACAGCTGCACCTACCGCTGGACGGCGGCCGGGCAGGACTGGGAGCAGGTCCGCCGCTCCCGCGACGGCGACCACCCGGACGGCCATCGGGAGCAGGTGTGGGCGGACGGTTCGACCGGCGAGGTGGCCGAGCACCGGCCGGTCAGGATCGGCATGGGCATCCTGGTCGCGCTCGCCTGTCTGGTCGGCACCGTGCTGGTGTGGGGCGGCCAGGCGCTCCGGCGGCCCGCGACCGGCGGGCAGGCCCGCCGTGGGCCGGCGGGCGCCTGAGCCCGGCGGAGGCCCCCGGGCTGGTCCGTCCGGCCCCGCCCGGGGGCCTCCGGTGCCTCAACTCGCCTGGATTCAGCCGAGGTTGGCGAGCGCCTCGTTGAAGGTCTTCGACGGGCGCATCACGGCGGCGGCCTTGGCCGGGTCCGGCTGGTAGTAGCCGCCGAGGTCGACCGGCGAGCCCTGGACGGCGATCAGCTCGTCCACGATGGCCGACTCCTGCTCGGTCAGCGTCGCGGCCAGGCCGGCGAAGGCCTGGGCCAGCTCGGCGTCGTCGGTCTGCTTGGCCAGCTCCTGGGCCCAGTAGGTGGCCAGGTAGAAGTGGCTGCCGCGGTTGTCGATGCCACCGAGGCGGCGGCTCGGCGACTTGTCCTCGTTGAGGAAGGTGCCGGTGGCGCGGTCCAGGGTGTCGGCCAGCACCTGGGCGCGGGCGTTGTCCGTGGTGGTGGCCAGGTGCTCGAAGCTGGCGGCCAGCGCGAAGAACTCGCCCAGGCTGTCCCAGCGCAGGTAGTTCTCCTTGACCAGCTGCTGGACGTGCTTCGGGGCGGAGCCGCCGGCGCCGGTCTCGAACAGGCCGCCGCCCGCCATCAGCGGGACGACCGACAGCATCTTGGCGCTGGTGCCCAGCTCCAGGATCGGGAACAGGTCGGTCAGGTAGTCACGCAGCACGTTGCCGGTCACCGAGATGGTGTCCTCGCCGCGGCGGATGCGCTCCAGCGAGAACGTGGTGGCGTCGACCGGGGACTTGATCTCGATCTGCAGGCCGGTGGTGTCGTGCTCCGGCAGGTACTTCTTGACCTTCTCGATCAGCACCGCGTCGTGGGCGCGGTTCTCGTCCAGCCAGAACACCGCCGGGACGCCGGTGGCGCGGGCGCGGGTGACGGCCAGCTTGACCCAGTCCTGGATCGGCAGGTCCTTGGTCTGGCAGGCGCGGAAGATGTCGCCCGGCTGGACGGCCTGCTCCAGCACCACGTTGCCCTCGGCGTCGACCAGGCGGACGGTGCCCGCGGCGGCGATCTCGAAGGTCTTGTCGTGCGAGCCGTACTCCTCGGCCTTCTGGGCCATCAGGCCGACGTTCGGCACCGAGCCGATGGTCGCCGGGTCCAGGGCGCCGTGGGCGCGGCAGTCGTCGATGACGGCCTGGTACACGCCGGAGTAGCTGCTGTCCGGCAGCACGGCGAGGGTGTCGGCCTCCTTGCCGTCCGGGCCCCACATGTGGCCGGAGGTGCGGATCATGGCCGGCATCGAGGCGTCGACGATGACGTCGCTCGGCACGTGCAGGTTGGTGATGCCCTTGTCGGAGTCGACCATGGCCAGGGCCGGGCCCTCGGCCAGCTCGGCCTCGAAGGAGGCCTTGATCTCGGCGCCCAGGTGCGGCACGTTGTCGAGGCCGGCCAGGATGCCGCCGAGGCCGTTGTTCGGGTTCAGGCCGGCGGCGACGAGCACCTCGCCGTACTTGGCGAAGGTCTTCGGGAAGAAGGCGCGGACCACGTGGCCGAAGATGATCGGGTCGGAGACCTTCATCATGGTGGCCTTGAGGTGCACCGAGAACAGCACGCCCTCGGCCTTGGCCCGGGCGATCTGCGCGGCCAGGAACTCGTTCAGGGCGGCGACGTGCAGCACCGAGGCGTCGACGACCTCGCCCGCCAGCACCGGCACCTTCTCGCGCAGCACGGTGGTGGTGCCGTCCTCGCCGAGCAGCTCGATGCGCAGCGCACCGTCACCGGCGATCACGGCGGACTTCTCGGTCGACCGGAAGTCGTTCTCACCCATGGTGGCGACGTTGGTCTTGGAGTCGGCCGTCCAGGCACCCATGCGGTGCGGGTGGGTCTTGGCGTAGTTCTTGACCGACTGCGGGGCGCGGCGGTCCGAGTTGCCCTCGCGCAGGACCGGGTTGACGGCGCTGCCCTTGACCTTGTCGTAGCGGGCGCGGACGTCCTTGTCCTCGTCGGTCTGCGGGTCGTCCGGGTAGTCCGGCAGGGCGTAGCCCTGGGCCTGGAGCTCGGCGACGGCGGCCTTGAGCTGCGGCACCGAGGCCGAGATGTTCGGCAGCTTGATGATGTTGGCGTCCGGGGTCTTGGCCAGCTCACCCAGCTCGGCCAGCGCGTCGCCGATCCGCTGCGCCTCGGTCAGACGCTCCGGGAAGCTCGCGATGATCCGCCCGGCCAGGGAGATGTCGCGGGTCTCCACGCGCACACCCGCGGTCGAGGCGTACGCCTGCACCACGGGCAGGAACGAGTAGGTCGCCAGGGCCGGAGCCTCGTCGGTGTGCGTATAGATGATGGTCGAGTCAGTCATCGGTACTCCGCTTCACGTCTCCAACGTCTTGACGTCAAGATATCTCGTCACGGGCCTCCGACTCCACCTCCCCCCGTTTCCGGGCGCGCACCGGCCCGGCCGGCGGGCGCCCCGGCCCTCCCGGAGGGGCGTTCCGACAGGCGGCGTGGAGGACGGAACGGAGGTCGTGACGGGGGACGGGTTCCACGGTCGTCCGGGTCGGGGCGCTCGGCAAGCGGAGCGCCCGACCAGTGGTTTGGTCCACTCGGGTGAGCCGAACGTCAGGAGTGCGTCAACGCACGACCGCATTCGGTCAACGGCGCGTCAGGACCGGAGCCTCCCGGGCCGGGTCGACCTAGCGTCGAGGCAGTAGTTCCGGCAGGCACCACCACCCCACTCGGGAGCATTCGCATGGCCCGCGCCGTCTGGCACGTTCCGGTCACCGTCTCCGGCACCGGAAGCACCACCGCACTCCGCCTGTTCCGCCTGCGCGACGGCCGCCGCTGTGCGGTCGGATTCTCCAGCCCCGAGGCCCTCGCCGCCCTCCTCGGGCCCGACCAGGCCCGCACCGAGCTCGGCGAGCCCGCCCTCCGCGACCTCACCGCCCCGCTCGGGATCGACACCCTGGTACTGGACCCGCGGCTGGTCGCCCCCTCGGTCGCGGCCCCCTCCGCCGCCACTCCCTCCGCCACCGCCCCGTCCAGGACCGCCCCGCCCGGCCGCGCCCCCGTCGCGGCGCCCTCCGCCCCGGCCCCGACCGTCCAGTTCCAGCACCGGTGACCGCCCCGCTCCGGCTCGTCCCGGACGAGCCGGACCCGGCGGGGCGGGCCCGCCCGGCCCGGGCGCTGCACGCGATCGCCCGGATCAGCCACGGCCCCGTCCCGCTCGACTTCGACCGCCTCGCGGCGGAGTTCCCCGCCGTCCAGAGCGGCCTGGCCCTGGCCGGCGAGGCCGACCTCGAACTGCGCCTCGCCTGCACCGGCCCCGAGGAGTTACGGACGATCTCCACCGCGCTGTACCGCGCGGGCGCCGCCAAGGTGCGCGTCGACCTCGTCCTGCGCGCCCTCACCCCGGCCCCGGTCACCCTGCGCCCGGTGCCCTGACCGACCCCGTACGGGCCTCGCGCCGCGCTCCCCTGCCCGGGAGCGGGGCGCGGGGCCCGTACGGCGCTCACTCCTCCCCGGGCCGCGGGTTCGGGTTGACCGCCTGGCCGTCGATGGGCTCGCCCCAGGCGTCCTCGCCGTCCGCGCCGACGCAGTAGCCGCTGCCCTCGACGTGCCCGCCCGCGCTCCGGCACTGGTCGGCGGTGACGTCCCGGCGCCCGGTCGCCGCCGCCGGTCCGGCGGCGGCCACGGTCCCGGCCGCGGTGAGCAGGAGGAGCAGGAGGGCGGAGGCGGTCGCGGCGGCCACCCGGGCCGGCAGTGAGCTGTTCATGCGGACCACGACAGCACGCCACCGGACCCCGGGCGACCACAGGACGCCCGCCCGGGTGGCCCCCGCCCTCCGCCGCTCCCGCGCCGGAACCGCTGACTCCCGCGCCGGAGCCGCTACTCCCGCGCCAGCGCCGCGATGGCCGCGAGCAGCAGCGCCGAGCCCGCCAGCAGGCCCGCCGTCAGCGGCTCGCCGAGGCAGAGCACGCCGATCACCGCCGCGGTCGCGGGCTCCAGCAGGACCAGCACCGCGGCCGTCGTGCTGGGCACGGTGGTCAGGCCGGTGAAGTACCAGCGGTAGGCGAACAGGGTGGGCACGGTGCCGAGGAAGAGCAGCGCCACCGCGGTGACCAGCGGGTCCCCATCGACCGGCAGGACGCCCTGGACGCCCTGGACGGCGACGAGCGGAAGCAGGCAGAGCAGCCCGGTGGTGAAGGCGCCGGTGCCGGCCCGGGCCGAGCCGCCGCCCCGGGCCCAGAGGGTGAGGCCGCTCTGGCCGGCGCCCGCGAGGACGGCCAGCGCGACGCCGAGGGCCGGGCGCGGGCCCGCCGCCGGGGCGGCCACCAGCAGGGCGAGGCCGGCCAGGGCCAGGGCGACCGCGGCCGCCGTTCGACGGGTCAGGCGTTCGCCGAGCAGCAGGTGGGCGCCGAGGCTGGTGAACACCGGGCCGGCACCGATGGTGATCAGGGTGCCCAGCCCGAGGCCCGCGTACCGCACCGAGCCGAAGTAGGCGCACTGGCTGACCGCCAGACCGAGCCCGGTCAGCGCGGCGGCGCGCCACCCGGCGGCGCCCCGCCCGGCGCGCGGCCGGCGGCCCGGCAGCAGGGCCAGGCAGAGCGCGGCGACGCCGAAGCGCCAGCAGGAGACGCCCGCCGGGCCGAGCCCGCTGGTGCTCATCAGCAGTGCGGAGACGGCGCCGCCGACGCCCCAGGCGACGGCGGCGGCGGAGATGGACAGGAGGCCGCGCCGGAAGGGCACGGCGGTGTACGAGGTCATGCGTCGGTACTCCACGATGAGTTGCCGGTTCAGGTCCGCTGGGTACGCGGGCGGCAGTCATCGCCCCGGCTGCGGGCAGTCCCGTCGGGCCGGAGGAGGTGGAGTGGGCCGCCCGCTAGCGGGCCGGCGGGGGGAGGATCACGAATCGCACGGGGCCAGCCTACGCGCGGTCCGGCCCCGACGTTCGTGATCTTTCCTTCGCCCACGGACGGGACGTACGGTCGTCCTGGCCGGGACTCCCGGTGGCACGTCCCCCTCGACGAAGGAGCGGAACACGATGGACCAGCTGACGTACGACGAGGTCGAGGCCGCCGGGAAGCGGATCGCCGGACGGGTGCGCCCGGTGGCGGTGGCACCGGGGGACGACGGCGGACGGACCTGGCTGGCGCTGGAGTTCCTCCAGCACACCGGCAGCTTCAAGGCGCGCGGCGCGCAGAACTTCCTGCTGGCGCACGCCGAGGCGGGCACCCTCCCGGACGCCGGGGTGACCATCGCCTCGGGCGGCAACGCCGGGCTTGCCTGCGCCTGGGCGGCCCGCGAACTCGGCGTCCGGGCAACGGTGTTCCTGCCCGAGACGGCGTCCCCGGTGAAGCTGGCGCGGCTGCGCTCGTACGGCGCGGAGGTACGGCTGGCGGGCCGGGAGTACGCGGAGGCGCTGGCCGCCTGCGAGGAGTTCGCGGCCGGCAGCGGGGCGCTGTCCTCGCACGCGTACGACCACCCGCTGATCGCCGCCGGCGCCGGGACGGTCCTGTCGGAGATCCGCGCCGGGGTGCCCGGGCTGGACACGGTGGTGGTGTCGGTCGGCGGCGGCGGGCTGTTCGCCGGGGTGGCGGTGGCGGCCCGCGAGCACGGCATCCGGGTGCTCGCCGTGGAGCCGACGGGCAGCCGCGCGCTGAACGCCGCCCTGGCCGCGGGCCGCCCGGTGGACGTCCCGGTGGACTCCGTCGCCCAGGACTCGCTCGGGGCCCGCCGGGCCGCCGCCCTCGCCGTGGACGCCGCCGCGCACGAGGGCGTCCGGTCGGTGCTGGTCGACGACGAGGCCATCGTGCGCGCCCGCCGGCAGCTCTGGGAGGACCGCCGGATCGCCGTCGAGTACGCGGCCGCCACGGCGCTCGCCGCCGTCGACCGGGCCGAGGGCGAGCGCGTCGCCGTGCTGCTCTGCGGCGCCAACACCGACCCGTCCGATCTGGTGGACTAGCGCCGCTCCGCTATACGGAGCCCACTATTCCCATCCTCGGGAATTTCCCCTATCATGCGACCCCGCACGGCGCGGCCCGAATTCCGGTCGGATCGATCGGATACGTAATATGCCGGGCGCCATAACGCCCCCTACCTGCAAGGATGTCCGGAAAAGAATGTAAACATTCAGTAATGAAATCTGTGCAGAGGGGGCTGAAAAGTCCTAGTGTGTGGCAACTCTCATCGCTCCGCCCACCCCGGAGTCCCCACACACAGAGAGATCGTTCATGGCTTCCCTCAACCAGATCTCGCCGCCCGGCCAGGGCACCGGTTCCGAAACCGGCACCGCCCAGCGGTCGCTGCGCCGCCACGTCGGCCTCGTCGGCCTCATGTGGGCCTCGGTCGGCTCGATCATCGGCTCCGGCTGGCTGTTCGGCGCCAAGGAGGGCGTCGTGGCGGCCGGCCCGGCCGCCGTCGTCTCCTGGGGCATCGGCACGGTGGCGATCGTGCTGCTCGCGCTCGTGCACGCCGAGCTCGGCAGCATGTTCCCGGTCTCGGGCGGTACCGCGCGGTACCCGCACTACGCCTTCGGCGGCCTCGCCGGAATGTCCTTCGGCTGGTTCTCCTGGCTCCAGGCGGCCACCGTCGCGCCGATCGAGGTCGAGGCGATGATCGGCTACGCCCGGCACTGGCCCTGGGCGGGCGGCCTGCTCAACGACAACAACACCCTCACCGCCAGCGGCTTCGCCGTCGCCACCGTGCTCATGGCGGTGTTCGTCGCGGTGAACTTCCTGGGCGTGCGCGTCCTGGCCCGCACCAACAACGTCGCCACCTGGCTGAAGATCTTCGTCCCGCTGTTCACGATCTTCGTGCTCGCCGTGACCAACTTCCACGGCTCCAACTTCACCTCGCACGGCTTCGCCCCGTTCGGCGCCCAGGGCGTGCTCGCGGCGATCAGCACCAGCGGCATCATCTTCGCCCTGCTCGGCTTCGAGCAGGCCATCCAGCTGGCCGGCGAGAGCCGCAACCCCAAGCGCGACATCCCCCGCGCCGTCCTCGGCTCGGTCGCCATCGGCGCCGTGGTCTACACCCTGCTCCAGGTCGTCTTCATCGGCGCGCTGCCGGTCAGCTCCTTCGCCAACGGCTGGGACAAGCTCGACTTCCCCGGCATCGACGGCCCCTTCGCGGGCCTCGCCACCACCGTCGGCCTCGGCTGGCTGGCCTGGGTGCTGTACGCCGACGCCGTGATCTCCCCCGGCGGCAGCGGGCTGATCTACACCACCTCGACCTCGCGCATCTCCTACGGCCTGAGCCGCAACGGCTACGCCCCGCAGCGCTTCGAGGAGCTGGACAAGAACGGCGTGCCGTGGTTCGGCCTGGTCATCGCCTTCGTCACCGGCGTGATCTGCTTCCTGCCCTTCCCGAGCTGGCAGGAGCTGGTCGGCTTCATCACCTCCGCCAGCGTGCTGATGTACGCCGGCGCCCCGCTGGCCTTCGGCGCGATGCGCCGCCGGCTGCCCGACCGCGAGCGCCCCTACCGGCTGCCGGCGGGCGGCGTGATCTCCCCGGCCGCGTTCGTGGTCTCCAGCCTGATCATCTACTGGTCCGGCTGGCACACCCTCTCCCGCCTGGGCATCGCGATCGTGCTCGGCTACGTCCTGCTCGGGAGCTACGCCGCGTACGCGATCAGGAAGGGCCTGCCGAACGCGCCGCGACTGAGCTGGAAGGCCGCCCAGTGGCTGCCGCCCTACCTGATCGGCCTCGGCCTGATCTCCTGGCTCGGCGGCTTCGGCGACGGCATCGGCCGGATCCCGCTGTGGACCGACATGGCCCTGGTGTCGGTGTTCTCGGTGGCCATCTACTACTGGGCGATCCGGGTGGCGCTGCCGGCCGAGGAGATCGAGCAGGAGGTCGCCGACGTCGAGGTGGTCGACGAGGGCGGCCACTGACCGCCGACGAACGACAGGACGGGCCCGCCGGCCGTGCGACCGGCGGGCCCGTCCGCGTCCGTCAGAGGCTCAGCACCGTCCGCAGCGCCGCGGCGAACTCGGCCTCCGCGTCCCGCGGCGGGCCGGGCGAGCGCCAGGCGACGAAGCCGTCCGGGCGGACCAGCACCGCGCCCAGCGGGCCGATGCCGTGCAGGGCGGCGAAGTCCGCGCCGGGCTCGGGCGCCAGGTCGTCCTCGGCCCCGTCGCCGATCCGGAAGCCGTCCAGCGGGACGGCCAGCCGGTCGGCCGCGCGCCGGGCGCCCGCCTGCCAGGCACCGCCCTCGGGGCCGGTGAGCAGCACCATCGCCTGCTCGTACAGGTCCAGCGTGGAGAGCCTCACCCCCGCCCGCAGCAGCCACTGGTGCGGGGCCCGGCTGCCCGGCTCGCCCGCCGACTCGAACTGCTCGGGGACCACCGGGCCGTCCCGGTCCGCACCGACCACCGCGCCCACCGGGTACCGGTAGCCGAGCGCCACCGCCAGCACCCCGGCCTGCCGGCCCGCGCCGGGCACCACCGCGTAGCCCGGGTGGCTGTGCTCGGCGGACCGCGCCGAGGCCCGCTCGCCGGTCACCCGGGCGACCGGGCGGCGCTCCTGCCCGTACGTCTCCAGCAGCCCCGGCCCGGCCCAGCCGCAGAGCACGGCGGAGATCTTCCACGCCAGGTTGTGGGCGTCCTGGATGCCGGTGTTGGAACCGAACGCCCCGGTCGGGGACATCTCGTGGGCGGAGTCCCCGGCGAGCAGGACCCGCCCGGCGCCGTACCGCTCGGCCACCCGCTCGGCGGCGTGCCAGGGCGCCCGGCCGGTGACCTCGACGTCCAGTTCCGGCAGGCCGACGGCGGTGCGGATGTGCCGTTCGCAGCGCTCGTCGGTGAAGGCCTCCAGCGGCTCGCCGTGCTCGGGGTGCCAGGGCGCGTGGAAGACCCACTCCTCCTGGTTGTCCACCGGCAGCAGCGCGCCGTCCGCCTCCGGGTTGGTCAGGTAGCAGGCGATGAAGTGCCGGTCGCCGACCACCTCGGCCAGGCGCTTGGCCCGGAAGGTGATGCTGACGTTGTGGAACAGCTCGCCCTTGCCGGACTGGCCGATGCCCAGCCGCTCGCGGACCGGGCTGCGCGGGCCGTCCGCGGCGATCAGGAACTCCGAGCGCACCACCCGCCGCTCGCCGCTCTCCCGGCTGCGCAGCACCGAGGTGACGCCCTCCGCGTCCTGCTCGAAGGAGACCAGTTCGGTGCTGAACCGCAGGTCGCCGCCGAGTTCGCGGGCGGCCCGCCGCAGCACCGGCTCCAGGTCGTTCTGGCTGCACAGGCACCAGGAGCTGGGGCTGAACCGGGCCAGCCGGCCGCCCGGGTCGATCTCCCGGAACAGCCACTCCTGCTCGGCGCCGGTCAGCGACGGCGCTTGGAGGATGCCGTGGTTGGGGGCCAGGATCGAGGCCGCCTCACGGATCGCGGGTTCGATCCCGGCCACCCGGAACAGCTCCATGGTGCGGACGTTGTTGCCGCGCCCCCGCGGGTGGTGCGAGGTGTCGGCGTGCTTCTCGACCAGCAGGTGCCCGACCCCGAGCCGCCCGAGGAAGAGCGAGGCCGACAGCCCGACCAGCGAGCCGCCCACGATGAGGACCGGCACCCGGTCGTCAACCTTCGGATTCATCAATTGCTCCACCCTGTCAGGGGATTCCGCGGCCCGGAGACTGGGCTCGGCGCCGCCCTCGGCGGGCCCGCTCGACCGGGGGCCCCGCTCTTCCATCCCCCGCCGGAGGGGGCCCGTGGCGCCCCTTCGCCCGGATGGCCCGCAAATCTCGCGCCGCGCCCGCCGCGCCGCCCACGATCGACCTCAGGCCTGGCGCCGACGCGCCCGGCCGACCCGCCGTCGCACCGCCCTCCCAGGCCGGGGAGCACCCGCCGGGCACGGCCGACACGGCCCGCAGCGTGCGGCCCAGAGCAGAAAGTGGATCATGACAACTCTGTCCGAACCCCAGCCGAAGCAGCACGACGAGGCCGACACCCGGCTGCGGGTCGTGCTGATGCTGGAGATCCAGGACGGCGCCCAGCAGCGCTTCCTCGACGTGTACGAGCAGCTGCGCCACCAGGTGGCCTCGGTCCCCGGACACGTCAGCGACCAGCTGTGCCAGTCGATCAACGACCCGCGCCAGTGGCTGATCACCAGCGAGTGGAAGGACCAGGAGACCTTCCTGGAGTGGGTGGACAGCCCGGCGCACCGGGAGATGGTCAAGCCGATGCACGGCTGCGTCAGCGACAACTTCCGCTCGCTGCGCTACGCCGTGCTGCGCGAGACCTCCGCGGCCGGCTCGACCGGCACCCGGGCCCCGATGGAGGTGCCGCCCGGGCTGCCGCGCACCACTCCCGCCGGGCACGTCGGCCCGCCCAGGGTCGACCCCGGCCCGGACGGGGTGGTGCGCCACGCGCTGACCTTCACCGTCAAGCCCGGCAGCGAGCCCGAGGTGGCCCGCATCCTCTCCGGCTACGCCTCCCCCCGGGCCGAGGTGGACGAGCACACCCGGCTGCGCCGCACCTCGCTGTTCATGCTCGGCAACCGGGTGGTCCGCGCCGTCGAGGTGATCGGCAACCTCGGCGACGCGCTGCGCCACGTGGCGATGCAGCCCGAGGTGCGGGCCGTCGAGGAGGCGCTCAACCCGCACCTGGAGGAGAGCCGCCAACTGGGCGACCCGCAGGCCGCCCGGGCGTTCTTCGCCAGGGCCGCGCTGCCCGCCCGGCACCAGGCGATCGCCAGCTCCCCCGCCTCCGCCCGGCTGCACCGGCACGCCGTGCTCTACCCGGTGCGCCCGGACCGCGGGCAGGAGGTGGCCGAGCTGCTGGCCGAGCACGACAACCTCGCCACCGCCGACCCGACCGGGCCGGTCGCGGCGGCCACCGTCTTCCACCGCGAGGACGTGGTGGTGCGCCTGGTCGACCTGCGGGTGCCGGCCGAGGCCGACCCGGCGGCCGCCCTCGGCGTGGCCGACGACCGGCAGGCCGCCGTGCTCGCCGGGCTGCTCGACCTCGGCCCGCAGGGCGACCTGCGCACCGCCGCCGGGCTCGGCGCCTTCCTCGCGGCCCGCGCCATGAACCCGGTCACCGACCGCAGTTCCGCCGACCCGATCAACAACTGACGTTCCGTCATCTCACGGGAGATCTCCATGACCACGCAGTCCCCACGGATCGTCAGCGTCCACGAGGCACCGGAGAACCGCCGCCACGGCGCCGAGCTGCGCACCATGCTCACCCCGACCAGCTGCGGCGCGACCAGCGGCTTCATGGGCCTGGCGATCGTCCGGCCCGGCGAGCGGATCGGCGAGCACTACCACCCGTACTCCGAGGAGTTCGTGTTCGTCGTCTGCGGCGACCTGGAGGTGGACCTGGACGGGAAACCCCATCCGCTCAAGCCGGACCAGGGCCTGATGATCCCGATCAACATGCGCCACCGCTTCCGCAACGTCGGCGACACCGAGGCCCGGATGGTCTTCCACCTCGGCCCGCTCGCCCCGCGCCCCGACCTCGGCCACGTGAGCACCGAGGGGACCGCAGCCTCCGGCCCGCCGGAACACGCCAAGGTGGTCTCGTGACCCGGCGCGTCGCCGTCACCGGGATCGGCGTGGTCGCCCCCGGCGGGGTCGGCGTCCCGGCGTTCTGGGAGCTGCTGACCTCCGGCCGCACCGCGACCCGGGGCATCACGCTGTTCGACCCCACCGGGTTCCGCTCCCGGATCGCCGCCGAGGTGGACTTCGACCCGGCGGCCCACGGGCTGGGCCCGCAGGACGTCCAACGGGCCGACCGCTACGTGCAGTTCGCGATGGTCGCGGCCGACGAGGCGATCGCCGACGCCGGCCTGGACCTGGCCGCCGAGGACCCGTGGCGGATCTCCGTCTCGCTCGGCACCGCCGTCGGCGGCACCACCCGGCTGGAGCACGACTACGCCCTGGTGAGCGCGGCCGGCGCCCGCTGGGACGTGGACCACCGGCAGGCCGAACCGCAGCTGCACCGGGCCTTCGCGCCCAGCACGCTGGCCTCCGCGGTGGCCGAGCGGACCGGCGCGCACGGCCCCGTGCAGACCGTCTCCACCGGCTGCACCTCCGGCCTGGACGCGATCGGCTACGGCTTCCAGGCGGTCGAGGAGGGACGCGCCGACATCTGCCTCGCCGGCGCCTCCGACTCCCCGATCTCGCCGATCACCGTCGCCTGCTTCGACGCCATCAAGGCCACCAGCGAGCGCAACGACGACCCGCGGCACGCCTCCCGCCCCTTCGACGCCGACCGGGACGGCTTCGTGCTCGGCGAGGGCGGCGCCGTCCTGGTCCTGGAGGAGCTGGAGCACGCCCGCCGCCGCGGCGCCCGGGTCTACGGCGAGATCGGCGGCTTCGCCACCTTCGGCAACGCCTACCACATGACCGGCCTCACCAAGGAGGGGCTGGAGATGTCCCGGGCGATCGACCACGCGCTCGCCCACGCCCGGGTGGACCGCACCGAGGTGGACTACGTCAACGCGCACGGCTCGGGCACCAAGCAGAACGACCGGCACGAGACCGCCGCGGTCAAGCGCTCGCTGGGCGCGCACGCCTTCAGGACCCCGATGAGCTCGATCAAGTCGATGGTCGGGCACTCGCTCGGCGCGATCGGCGCCATCGAGGTCGTCGCCTGCACCCTGGCGCTCGCCCACGGGGTCGTGCCGCCGACCGCCAACTACGAGACTCCGGACCCGGAGTGCGACCTCGACTACGTGCCGCGCACCGCGCGCGAGCTGCCGCTGAGCCGCATCCTCTCGGTCGGCAGCGGATTCGGCGGATTCCAGTCCGCCGTCGTGCTCAACAGAACGGGGTGAGTTCCATGACGTCACGTCAGCAGGGCCGCCGGGCGGTGATCACCGGGCTCGGCGTGGTGGCTCCGAACGGGGTCGGGGCCGACGCCTTCTGGAAGGCCACCAGGCAGGGCGTGAGCGTCCTCGACCGGATATCCCGCGAGGGCTGCACCGGGCTTCCGCTCCGGATCGCGGGCCAGGTGAACGGCTTCGATCCGCAGTCGGCGATCGACAACCGCTTCCTGGTGCAGACCGACCGCTTCACGCACTACGCGATGGCCGCCGCCGACCTGGCGGTGGCGGACGCCGGGTTCCGGCCCGACCCGGAACAGCCCTTCGCGGTCGGCGTGGTGACCGCGGCCGGCTCCGGCGGCGGCGAGTTCGGCCAGCGCGAGCTCCAGCAGCTCTGGGGCCAGGGGCCCCGGTTCGTCGGCCCGTACCAGTCCATCGCCTGGTTCTACGCGGCCAGCACCGGCCAGATCTCGATCCGCGGCGGCTACAAGGGCCCGTGCGGGGTGGTCGCCAGCGACGAGGCCGGCGGCCTGGACGCCCTCGCGCACGCCGCCCGCACGATCGAGCGCGGCACCGACGCGGTGGTGGTCGGCGCCGCCGAGGCCCCGCTGGCGCCGTACTCGATGGTCTGCCAGCTCGGCTACCCCGAGGTCAGCCTGGCCGGGCGGGCCGAGCGGGCGTACCTGCCGTTCACCGCGCTGGCCTGCGGCTTCTCCCCCGCCGAGGGCGGCGCGATGCTGCTGCTGGAGGACGAGCAGGCGGCCCTCCTGCGCGGCGCCCGCATCCGGGCCCGACTGGTCGGCCACGGCGCCACCTTCACCGGGGCCTCCCGCTGGGCGGAGTCCCGGGAGGGGCTGGCGGCCGCGATCCGGATCGCGCTGGACGAGGCCCGCATCGCGCCCGAGGAGATCGACGTGGTCTTCGCGGACGCCCTGGGGGTGCCGGAGGCCGACCGGGCCGAGGCCCTGGCGCTCGCCGACGCGCTCGGCCCGGCCGCCGAACGCGTCCCGGTCACCGCGCCCAAGACCGGCACGGGGCGCGCCTACTGCGGCGCCCCGATGCTCGACGTGACCGCCGCCGTGCTGGCCATGGAGGACGGCGTGCTGCCGCCCACCCCCAACGTCACCGAGGTCTGCCACGACCTCGCCCTGGTGACCGGCCGCGCCCGCCCGGCCGAACTGAACACCGCCCTGGTGGTCAGCCGCGGGCTGATGGGCTCCAACTCCGCGCTGGTGGTCCGGCGCTGGCGGCCCTGAACCGCCGCCCGGACCACCGCCCCGCACCACCCCGTCACACCTCCGAAAGGGACACCCGTGAGCAACACCCTCAGCTATCCGGAACTCGCCGTCCTGCTCCAGTCCCGGGCCGGCGTCACCGTCGACCCGGGCGACCTGGCGCGGCCGGGCGCGGAGTTCGACACGTTCGGCGTCGACTCGCTCGGCCTGCTCGGCGTGGTCGGCGAGCTGGAGAACCGGCACGGCCTCAAGGTCACCTCGGGCGCCGAGTCGGCCAAGACCCCGGCCGAGTTCCTGGAACTGGTCAACTCCTCCCTCGCCACGAAGGCTGGTGCCTGAGATGCCCGGACACACCGACAACGAGATCGTCATCGCCGCCCCGCTCGACCTGGTCTGGGAGATGACCAACGACCTGGAGAACTGGCCGCAGCTGTTCAGCGAGTACGCCTCGGTGGAGGTGCTGGACCGGCAGGGCGAACTCGTCCGGTTCCGGCTCACCATGCACCCGGACGAGAACGGCCAGGTGTGGAGCTGGGTCTCCGAGCGGGAGACCGACCGGGACGCGCTCGCGGTGCGCGCCCGCCGGGTCGAGCCCGGCCCGTTCGAGTTCATGGAGATCCGCTGGGAGTACGCGGAGGCGCCGGCCGGCACCAGGATGCGCTGGATCCAGGACTTCGCCATGAAGCCGACCGCCCCGGTCGACGACGAGGGCATGACCGGCCACATCAACCGCAACTCGAAGATCCAGATGCAGCTGATCCGGGAGAAGGTCGAGAAGCGGGCGGCGGAGCTGTGACCGGCCTGCACCGGGCGCTGATCGTCGCCCGGATGAAGCCCGAGGCCGCGCCGGACATCGCCGAGGTGTTCGCCGAGTCCGACCAGGGCGAACTGCCGCACCTGATCGGCGTCACCGGCCGCAGCCTCTTCCAGTTCGGCGACGTCTACCTCCACCTGATCGAGGCCGACCGCCCGCCGGGCCCCGCCGTCGCCAAGGTCGTCGGGCACCCGGAGTTCCGGACCGTCAGCGACCGCCTGACCGCCTACGTGCAGGCGTACGACCCGGCCACCTGGCGGGAGCCGAAGGACGCCATGGCACGGGAGTTCTACCGCTGGGACCGCTGACCCGGCGGCTCCCCGACGGGGCCGCTGCCCCCGCGGCTCCCCGACGGGCCCGCTGATCCGGCCCCCGATGGGCCCGTCCCCGGCCGTGCGCCGGGGGCGGGCCCACGTGCGTCCGGCCGGACGGCCCCCCGGGTGGATTCACCCGGATCACCCGGCCAGCCGGGTGAACACACCCGGGACTCCACCCGAAGGGCGCACGCCGCGCACCGGCGCTGCCACACTCCGGTGGCAGGCGGCCGCACGGTGGATGACGGTGGATCAGGCGCACCCCCCGCGAGTCCCCTTGTCCGGCACCGTGTCGGCAGTCGCGGTCCTGCGCGCCGGAAGGATCATCCTCATGCGTTCTGCACGCACGCTGCTCGCCGGGGCGGCCGTCGCCGCCGTCCTGACCGTCGGTACCCCCATCGCCTTCGCCGACGGTGCCGACCAGGGCAAGAACCTGACCTGGCAGGAGAAGCAGGAGAAGACCGAGAGGGCCTCCGACAACTCCAAGGGCAACGACGACAGGAAGGGCGGCGCCTCCGAGGAGCACAAGGGCTCCGACGATCGGAAGGGCGACGACGAACACAAGGGCGGCGACGAGCACAAGGGTTCCGACGAGCACAAGGGCGGCGAGGCCAGGGGGGACGAGGACCACAAGTCCCCGCACGGCGGCGTGCACACCGGTGGCGGCGGCCTGGCACTGTCCGGTGGCGGGCTCGCCTCCGGCGCGGTGCTGCTGCTCGGCGGCCTCGGGGCGGGCGCGTACGCCCTGCGCCGCGGCCGCCGTGCCTCCGGCGCGGTCGCCTGACGCCGGGCACCCTGCTTCCGCCGCCTCCGGGCGCCCGCCCGCACGGGGCGGGCGCACCGGGGGCGGCGGGCCGTCGCGGAACCGGTTGAGCGGAGGAGAGGAATGACGGGCGGTCCCGCCTCTGGAATGCCCCGGCTGCTGCGCGCGGGGATGGGCACGGCAGCGGTCGGGCTGCTGCTGATCTACAACTCGGTGGACACCCGGTCGGACGCGGGCGCGGAGGACGGCAGGCCCGCTCCCCCGGCGGCCGCCGCGCCGGCCGTCCCCGGGCCGGCGGGTGCCGGCGCCCCGGACCCGGCGGCCCCGGCCGCCGCCCCGGGGACGCCCGCGCTCAAACGCGCCAAGCCGACCCGGCTGCGGATCCCGCAGATCGCCGTCGACGCGCCGTTCACCGAACTGGCCCTCAACCCCGCGGGCCAGCTCGACGCGCCGCCGCCGGACGACAAGAACCTGGTCGGCTGGTACCGGGACGGCGTCACCCCCGGCGAGCGCGGCAGCGCGGTGCTGGCCGGGCACGTGGACACCACCAAGGGCCCGGCGGTGTTCCTGCTGCTGAGCTTCCTGCTGCCGGGCAACAAGGTCGAGGTGAGCCGCGCGGACGGGACGGTCGCGGTGTTCTCGGTGGACTCGGTGGAGACCTTCGCCAAGAACGCCTTCCCCGACGCCAGGGTCTACGGCAGGACCCCCGACGCCCAGCTCCGGCTGATCACCTGCGGCGGCGCGTACGACAAGAAGCGGCGGGACTACCTGGACAACGTGGTGGTCTTCGCCCACCTGGAGTCCTCGCACCCGGCCTGACCCGGCCCGCGCACGACGACCGCCGGCCCCCATGTTCCGGGGGCCGGCGGTCGTTCTGGTCGTACGGTCGTTCTCGTCGTACGGAGGTGTGCGGGGGCGTGCAGGGGTCGGCTCAGCCGCTCACGACGGCCTCGAAAGCGTGCAGGTACGGGTTGACCGGGTTGACCGCGGTGACCACCAGTCCGGCCTCCGCCATCAGCCCGACCATGCTCTCCTCGGAGTGCTTGGCACCGCCCACGTTGAGCATCAGCATCAGGTCCATCGCGGTGGTGAAGCGCATCGAGGGGCTGTTGTCGACCAGGTTCTCCACCACCACCACGCGGGCGCCGGAGCCGGCCGCCTTCACCACGTTGGCGAGGGTGCGGCGGGTGCTGTCGTCGTCCCACTCCAGGATGTTCTTGATGATGTAGAGGTCGGCGCGGACCGGGATCTCCATCCGGCAGTCGCCCGGGACGAGGCGGGCCCGGGCGGAGAAGGCGCCGCCGTCCTGGAGCCGGGGGTCGGCGCCGGCCACCACCTTGGGCAGGTCGAGCAGGGTGCCGTGCAGCGCCGGGTGCTTCTCCAGCAGGCTGGCCAGCACGTGGCCCTGGCCGCCGCCGATGTCCGCCACCGAGTCGATGCCGGTGAGGTCCAGGTAGTCGGCGAAGTCCTCGGCGGACTGCCGGCTGGAGGTGGTCATCGCCTTGTCGAAGACCTTCGCCGAGTCGCCCGCGTCGCTGTGCAGGTAGTCGAAGAACTCCTTGCCGAACAGGTCGGGGAAGACGTTGCGGCCGGAGCGGACCGCCTCGTCCAGCTTCGGCCAGGCCTCCCAGGTCCACGGCTCGGTGCACCAGAGGGAGATGTAGCGCAGCGAGTTGGGGGCGTCCTCGCGCAGCAGCCGGGACATCTCGGTGTGCTCGAAGCGGTCGTCGCCGCTCGGCGCGAAGAGCCCGTAGCAGGCGAGCGCGCGCAGCAGGCGGCGCAGTTGGCGGGGCTCGGTGTCGAGGGCGACGGCGAGGTCGGTCACGGTGGCCGGGGTGTCGCCGAGCACGTCGGCGACACCGAGCCGGGCGGCGGCGCGGACGGCGGCGGCGCAGGCGGCGCCGAAGACGAGCTCGCGCAGGCGCATCGCGGCCTGGGGGCTGGTATGGACGGGTGCGGTGGTCATGGCTGGGTTTCCTCGGGTCCTAGGGAGTTCCTGGTGCGGCGGCGGGCGGCGAGGGGGTACCGGGGCTCAGCAGCGGCCGGCCGGCTCGGAGCGCCCGCAGGTGTTGCGGGCGAAGGTGTTGTCGGTGCCGGAGTCGCGGTCGGCGAGGTCGGCCGGACCGTTGCCGCTCAGCTCGTTGTCGGCGATCACGGCGCGGGCGTTGGCGACGCCGACGACGCTCTTGAACAGGACGATGCCGCCGGAGAAGTCCGAGGTGCCGGTGTTGTCGCGCACCTCGTTGCCGGTCACCCGGGTGTCCTCGGTACCGGTGAGGACGATGCCGGCTCCCTGGATGGCGCCCAGGCGCGGGTTGGCCGGGCAGAACTTGTTGTTGCCGATGACGGAGTTGTCCCGGACGTCGAGGTCCCCGGCGCGGGGCACGCCCTCGTCGCCGACCACGAAGACGCCGGCGCAGTTGCCGCTGATCCCGTTGGACTGGACGGCCAGCCCGCGCAGCCGGCGGACGGTGACGCCGACCCGGTTGCCGGTCAGCTCGTTGCCCTCGACCACGGTGCCGCCGGTGTCGGGCGAGCCGCCCTCGCGGTAGGCGTAGTTGGCGAGGAAGACGCCGGACTGGCCGTTGTCGGCCGAGCGGTTGCCGCGGATGACGGCGCGGGTGGACATCTCCTGGCTGATGCCCTGCTGGCCGTTGTCGTGGACGTAGGTGCCGCGGACGGTCAGGCGGGTGGTGCCGCTGGCGTCGATGCCGTTCTTGCGGAAGCCGGTGACGGCGAGGCTGTCGATCCTGACGTCGGACAGCGGGTCCTCCTCGGTGCCGACCACGCAGATGCCGTGCCCGGCGGTGGCGCAGGCGTTCTCGCCGCCGTCCCCGGGGGTGATCACGCTCTCGTCGCCGAAGCCGCGCAGGGTGAGGCGGGGGGTGGTGATGCGGACGCTGCCCTGGTAGGTGCCGGGGAGCAGTTGGACGGTGTCGCCGGGCCGGGCGGCGTCGACGGCCTGCTGAATCGATTCGCCGGGCTGGACGAAGTGCAGCGGGAAGCGGGGGGCGGCGTGGGCCGCGGGGGCGGCGGCCAGCGAGGTGAGGACGGTGGTCAGGGCGGTGGCGGCGGCGGTGGCCGCGGCGAGGTGGTGGACCCGTCGCGTGGGCATGAGTGGTGACCTGTTTCCTTTCGGCGCGCGCGGCGCTCGTACGGGTGCGGTGGTCTTCCGCTCGGTCCAGCGGTGGGGCTGACGCGCTGTGCGCGGGCGGTGACGGCCGGTGGTTGCGGCCGTGTCGACGCTACGGGCGGCCCGGTGGGCCCGCCACCAGGGCTGGGCTGCGGGGCTGACGGGGCGTCGACCAGGGGTGGGACGGGCCCGGCGTGGCGCGGCAGCGGGTGGTCGGGCGGGGCGCGCGGGGACCGCGGGCGGCGGGAGGACGTCGGGAGGGGCGGGCAGCGCGACGCGCCCGACCGCAGGCGGCGGTCGGGCGCGTCGGGGTGTGTCTCGGGGGTTTCCGGGCGGCGGGTACGTCGGGTACCTGCGGCCCGGTGGACCGGCTCAGCCGGCGGCCGCTGCCCGGGCCGGGGCCTGCGGCCCGAGGCGGACGGGCAGCGCGGCGAGGTGCCAGGCGGCCGGGTTCGGTCCGCGCTCGACGGCCTCCGGACCGACCGCGAGCGCCAACTCCGGGTACGTCCGCAGCAGCGTCTCGAAGGCGACCACCGCTTCCTGGTGCGCCAGCACCGCGCCCAGGCAGCGGTGGGTGCCGTGCCCGAAGCCCAGGTGCGCCTCGTGGTGCCCGGCGCGGTCCGGCGTGCTCGCCCGGCAGATGTCCAGGCGATCCGGCTCGGCATAGGCCCGCGGGTCGTGGTTGGCTCCGGCCAGGATCGGCATCACCGCCTCGCCCCTGCGGACCAGGGTGCCGGCCAGCGTGAGGTCCTCCGTCGCGTAGCGCGGCACCCCACCGATCGTCGGGCCGCACCAGCGCATCAGCTCGTCGACGGCGGCGGGCAGCCGGCCCGGGTCGGCCCGGAGCAGCTCCAGTTGTTCGGGGTGGGCGAGCAGCGCGGCCGTGCCGTTGCCGATCAGGGTGGCGGTGGTCTCGTGCCCGGCCACGACCAGGTTGAGGATCAGCGAGACGGTCTCGACCGGGGCGAGGCTGTCGCCCTCCGCGGCCGCCAGTCGGGAGAGCAGGTCGTCGGCGGGTTCGCCCCGGCGGAGCTCGACCAGCGAGCGGGCGGCGGCGACCATGGCGCGCAACGCCTCGTCCAGGCCGGGCCCGGCGCCCCGGCCGAGGTAGGAGCTCCAGCGGCGCCACTGCGGGCGGTCGGACTCGGGGATGCCGAGCAGCTCGCAGATCACCGTGACGGGCAGCGGGTACGCGAAGTGCGCGACCAGGTCGACCACGCCGTCCGGGTCGGCGTGGTCGGGCAGCGCCCGGGCGTACTCCTCGGCGAGCCGTTCGATCCGGGGGCGCAGCCGCTCCACGGCGCCGGCCGTGAAGGCCGGGTGCACCAGACCGCGCATCCGGCGGTGCCGGGCGCCGTCCGCGGCGAAGACCCCGGCGCGCAGGTACTGCGCGCACTCGGGCGGCATACCCCGAGCGCGCCAGACCTGCTCGGTGCGGTGCACGGGGACGGGTGTGGCGGTCCCGTCGGGAGTCGGGCCATCGGCGGCGGGCCGGTCTGCGGTCAGGTGGTCGGGAACGGGGCCGTCGACGGCGTTCACGTCGTTGACGAAGCGCGGGTCGGACAGCACGGTGCGGACGTCCTGGTAGCGGACGGCGATCCAGAACGGCTCCACGCCGGGGATGGTGGCGCGGGCGAGCGGGGCGCGCTCGCGCAGGTCGGCGAAGGCGGCGAAGGGGTCGCGGATCAGGTGGTCGGCACGCAGGTCGACGGTCTCGGCCGGCTCGGCGGTGGTCACGGCTGCCTCCTCGGTGGTCGTGCGGTCCTCTGGTCCCGGATCGTGACGGATGCGGGCGGCGCGGCCCCCGGTTTCCAGGCGGGATTCACTCGATCGAGCACAGAGAACCTTTTCCTCGGGCCGCCGGGAGCCGGGCCTCCGGACCTCCCGTCCTGGCCCGCCCGACGACCGGGGCCGGGCGCGTGGCATGCTCGGGGCCATGACCACCGCACCCGTACCGTCCGTCGCCGCCCTCCGCAACCCGATCGGCGCGCACGTCCCGGTGGCCGGTCGCGGGCTGGCCGGCACCGGCCTGGCGTACGCGGGCCGGGTCGGTGCGGAGACGGTCCAGGTGTTCGTGGCCAACCCGCGCGGCTGGGCCACTCCCCCGGGCAACCCGGCGCAGGACGAGGAGTTCCGCACCGCCTGCGCCGAGCGGGGCGTCCCGGCCTGGGTGCACGCCCCGTACCTGATCAACTTCGGCTCGGACAACCCGGCCACCCGGGAGCGCTCGGCCGACTCGCTGCGGCACTCGCTGCGCCGCGGCCACGCCATCGGCGCGCTCGGCGTCGTCCTGCACACCGGCTCGGCGGTCGGCACCGCGCCCGGCGGCGGCTCGCGCCGGGCCGAGGCGATGGCGCAGGTCCGGTCGGACGTCCGGCCGCTGCTGGAGGAGCTGGACGGGCTCGGCGACGACGCGCCCTGGCTGCTGCTGGAGCCGACGGCGGGGCAGGGCAGCTCGCTCTGCTCGCGGCTGGAGGAGCTGGCCGCGTACATGGAGGCGCTGGACCATCACCCGAAGGTGGGGGTCTGCCTGGACACCTGCCACGCCTTCGCCGCCGGGCACGACCTGGCGGAGCCGGGCGGGGTGACGGCCGCCCTGGACGCCCTGGCCGCCGCCGCGGGGCCGGGCCGGCTGCGGCTGATCCACGCCAACGACTCCGAGGACGTCGTCGGCGCCCGCAAGGACCGGCACGCCAACATCGGCGCCGGGATGATCGGCGCCGAGCCCTTCCGCGAGCTGTTCGAGCACCCGGAGACGGCCGGGGTGCCGCTGGTGGTGGAGACCCCGGACCGCAAGCACGGCGGGGACGGCACCGGGCACGCGATGGACATCGCGGTGCTGAAGGAGCTGCGGGAGCGGGCGGCGGTCCGGGGCACCGGGGCCCGCGCCGCGAAGCTGCCGGAGCCCGCCGCCGCCGGGCGGCCGTGAATCCGGGGGCCGACGCCGACTGACGGTCGTGAGCCCGGGGCCCGGGGCCGGACGCTCGTGAGCCCGGGGCCTCCCGTCGCCGGACAGCGGTGAGCCCGGAGGCCGACGGACGGCCTCCGGGCTCGGGGTGCGGAGGGGATCAGCAGCCGCAGTCGCTCTCGCCGTGCTCGGCGAAGTTGAACCAGGTAGCGTGCGGGCCGAACAGGCCGACGCCCGCGGAGCCGGACTCCAGGCTCTGCCCCTCCGACTGCGTCGGAGCGAAGCCCCCCGCCATGGCCGAGGTCGGGACCGCCACCACGGCACCGGCCACGGCGACGATCACGGCGAGCTTGCGGATCTTCCCACGAAGCGACATCTGCTGTCCTTTGGTTCGTCTCTGGTCCTCAACCCGCGCCCCCGACCGGCCGGTTCGGCCGCCCGACGGGCTGGGCGCGCCCCACCGGGGAGGCGCCGCGCCCACGTTGGCACACGAACGCACGGCTTCGGGCGCGCGCCGCAACCGGGCTGAGGCAATCGGGTGAGGCAACTCCCCCGACCGGACGAATCCGGGCGTACGTCCGTGAATCCGGTCGAACAGCCGCGAGGGGGGCGCCGGACGAGTACCCGTCCGGCCGCCCCGCGACCGCAAGTCTTGCGGTGACGGACCCGGCGAACTGAACAAATCCCGCCGATTTGGTGCACAGTGCCGCCCGGTCCGAGCATGAACGGTCGCTCCATGGCGCTCCACCGCTCCACCGGGCGGGAGCAGCAGCGAGCGCGGCCGCGCAACCCGGCGGCAGCAGGAGCAGCACCACGAAAGGCGCACCACCCTCATGCAGACCAGTCCCGCCGCACCTCGGCAGGCGACCCGACCGAGCGGCCCGGAGACCCCGGGGCCGGTCGACTCCCCGCCCACCGGCACCGCACCGACCGGCCCGACGCCGCGGAAGGGCGGCCGCCGCTTCGGGCTGACGACCGCCACCGCCCTGGTGATGGGCAACATCATCGGCGGCGGCATCTTCATGATCCCGGCCGCCGTGGCCCCGTTCGGCACGGTCAGCCTGGTCGCCTTCGTGGTGCTCACCGTGGGCGCGATCGCGCTGGCGCTGGTCTTCGGGCAGCTGGCCCGCCGCAACCCGCGCACCGGCGGGCCGTACGTCTATGCCCGCGAGGCCTTCGGGGACTTCGCCGGCTTCCTGTCCGCCTGGTCGTACTGGATCACCACCTGGGTCAGCAACGCCGCGCTCGCCGTGGCCGCCGTCGGGTACCTGGACGTGCTGCTGCCGCTGCACCACTCCATCCCGCTGGAGATCACCGCCGCGCTGGCCTTCCAGTGGCTGCCGGCGCTGGCCAACCTGGCCGGCACCCGCTACGTCGGGGCGGTCCAACTCGTCTCCACCGTGCTGAAGTTCGTCCCGCTGCTGCTGGTCGCGGTGGGCGGGCTGTTCTTCTTCGACCCGAAGAACCTCGGGCCCTTCGACGCCAGCGGCCAGGGCTGGGCCGGCGGGATGTCCGCCGCCGCGGCGATCCTGCTGTTCAGCTACCTGGGTGTGGAGTCGGCGGCGATGAGCGCCGGCAAGGTCCGCGACCCGGAGCGCAACGTCGGCCGGGCCAGCGTGCTCGGGACGGCCGGCGCGGCGGTGGTCTACCTGCTCGGCACCCTCGCGGTGTTCGGCACCGTGGCGCACCAGCAGCTCGTCCACTCCGCCGCGCCGTTCTCGGACGCCGTGAACGCCATGTTCGGCGGCACCTGGGGCGGCACGGCGATCGCCGTCGCCGCGCTGGTCTCGATGACCGGCGCCCTCAACGGCTGGACCCTGCTCTCCGCCCAGGCCCCGTACGCGGCCGCCAAGGACGGCCTGTTCCCGGCCGCCTTCGGCAAGGAGCGGCGCGGGGTGCCGACCTTCGGCGTGCTGGTCAGCGTGGCGCTGGCCTCGGCGCTGACCGTGCTCAACTTCGCCAGCGGCGCGAAGGGCGCCTTCGACATGCTGGTGCTGGTCACCACCTTCACCGCGACGGTGCCGTACCTGCTCTCCACCGCCGCCCAGCTGTACTGGCTGGTGCGCGGGGCCGGCGAGAAGGTCGACGGCGGGCGGCTGGTGCGCGACGCCGTCCTCGGCCTGGGCGCCTTCGCCTTCTCGATCTGGCTGCTCGCCGGGGCCGGCTACGCCGCCGTCTACCAGGGCGTCCTGTTCCTGTTCGCGGGCATCCTGGTCTACGTCTGGATGGCGGGCCGGCGCCGCGACTGAACTCCCGGCGGCAGCCGGAGAAGCCGACACATCCCCTGAAATCCTCGTGAACCTCCGTGGCGTGCGCCGGACTTGTCCGGTGCACGTCCGATGTGCACGAGGATTTCACTTCCCGGGTCTACCCGCGTAGGTCATCGAATCGCCACACTGGCGCACGCAATTCAGCAGTTCATCCGATCTGATGATGGAGCGTCCGCCATGGCCCCCAGCGCACCCGCACGCCGGTTCCTGTCCTGCATACCGGTGGCCGCCGTCCTCGCCGCCGTGACCGTCGTCACGGCCGGCACCCCCGCCCAGGCCGCCCTGCCGACCCCGATCTCCGCGGCCACCGCCCGCACGTACCTCGCCGCGATGCCCGCCACCGCGGAGACCCACGGCGACACCTACGACCGCACGCTGTTCCCGACCTGGATCACCGTCAGCGGCACCTGCGACACCCGCGAGTGGGTCGTCAAGCGGGACGGCAGCAACGTCGCCACCGACACCTCCTGCAAGGCCACCAGCGGCAACTGGTCCTCGCCGTACGACGGCGCGACCACCACCAACGCCTCCTCCTTCGACGTCGACCACCTGGTGCCGCTCTCCGAGGCCTGGGCCTCCGGCGCCTGGGCCTGGACCACCCCCCAGCGCCAGGCCTTCGCCAACGACGTCACCCGCCCCCAGCTGCTGCTGGTCTCCGCGAGCAGCAACCGCTCCAAGGGCGACCGCGACCCGGCCGAGTGGCTCCCCCAGGCCTCCTACCGCTGCACCTACGCCCGCGCCTGGGTGCAGGTGAAGCAGTACTACGGCCTGAGCGTGGACAGCGCCGAGAAGAACGCGCTCACCGGCATCCTCGCCAACTGCTGAACCCCGCGGCCCCCGCGGCCCGGCGCTCACCCCGCGCCGGGCCGCGGTGCCGTACGCGCCCCGCCCGGGTACGCCGGTACAGCGGCGCGGCGGCAGCCGGACGGCGCGCTCACGCGACCCGCTCGGGAACCTCCGCCCCGTCCCGCAGCAGCCTGACCTGCCACCGGACCAGCAGGAAGCAGGGCAGGCAGACCGCGGCCATCGCCAGGAACGCCCAGTGCGGGGAGGCCGCATAGAGCGGGCCGGTGACGGCGGTGACGGCGGCGACACCGAGGCCGATGGCCAACCCGGCGTAGAGCGCCTGGGCGTCCGACCAGAGGTCCTCGGGGACGTGGCCCTGCACGCAGCGCGCGTGCGCGACGTGGGTCAGCGCGAAGGTGCCCGCGTGGAGCGTCTGGGTGAGCACGACGCACACCAGCGGCATCGGCACCGCGAGCAGGCCCCAGCGCAGCACCGAGAGCACCGCGGCGGCGGCGAAGAGGACCGGGACCGGGTAGCGGCCGAGCATCGGCCCCGCGTACTTGAACAGGAGCAGCTCGCACCCCACGGCCAGCGCCAGCATGAGGCTGACGTTGATGCTCGACACGCCGAGCCGGCCGAAGTACTCGACGCCGAAGGCGTAGTAGGCCGCGTGGGCGCCCTGGAGCAGCACGGAACTGCCCAGGCCGAGCGCGTAGACGCGGTTGCGCAGCAGCCGGCCGCGGCCACCGCCGGCCACGGTCGCCACCGTCGGGAACCCGACGGGGTGCGCCAGGTCCGCCAGCGCGAGCAGCAGGCACCCGACGACGAAGACCCCCACCAGCGCGCCGCTGCCGACCGTCCGCCCGACCACGCCGGACACGCCCAGGCCGAAGAGGAACCCCGCCGAACCGAAGTAGCGGACGCTCCCGTAGTCGACCTGCCCGTTCGCCGCGCCGATGGTCGCGAGGGTCTCGCTCAACGGCATCAGCAGCGGGTAGCTGATGCCGACGAGGACCGACACCACCATCATCGAAGCGAACTGAGGGTGTGTCAGGTAGAGCGGGCTGAGCGCCGTCGCCGTCCAGGCGAGCAGCTGCGACAGTCTCCGGAGCGGGACCGTCCGGCAGAGCACCGGGAAGACGACGGCGATGGAGACCGAGCGCGACAGCAGACCGGCGGTGATGACCGCGGTGACCTCCGTCGGTCCGAAACCGGAAGCGAGCAGCCAGACCCCCCAGTAGGAGAGGTACGAGCTCCAGGTCAGGAAGAACAGGAAGAACCTGGCCGACAGCCACACTCGGAACGACATCTCAAGCTGCTCCTACACGTGCTCAGTTGCCCGCGGCCAGTTGGGCGACAGCCTCGGCGACCGTCAGTGCCGCCCGCTCGCACTGCTGCTTGTCGACGTCCAAGTGGGCCACCAGGCGGACCGTTTGCGGTCCCATCACCGAGACCCTAACGCCGGACGCCGCGCAGAGCTCCTGCACCCCTGCCGCGTCGGGCACTTCCACGAACACCAGGTTGGTCTGCGGCTCCCGGACGTCCAGTCCGCCGTCGCGCAGCAGACCGGCGATCAGGGCCGCGTTCGCGTGGTCCTCGGCCATCCGACCGATGTTGTGCTCGAAGGCGTGGATGGCGGCGGCGGCCAGGATCCCGGTCTGCCGCATGGAGCCGCCCATCCGGTGCCGCATGACCCGGGCCTCCTCCACGCGGTCGGCGTCCAGGAGCAGCACGGTGCCGGCGGGCGCGCCGAGCCCCTTGGAGAAGCAGAGGGACAGCGTGTCGAAACAGGCTCCGTAGGCCTCGAAGGGGACGCCGCTGGCGACGTGGGCGTTCCAGATCCGGGCGCCGTCGCAGTGCACCGTGACCCCGGCCTCGCGGGTGACCCGCCGGATCTCCTCCAGCACGGCCAGCGGGTACACCACGCCGCCGGCGGCGTTGTGGGTGTTCTCCACCGCCACCGCCCGGGTCCCGCTGCCGTAGGCGGTGGCGGGACGGATCATCCGGGCGAGCACCTCCGGGTCGATCAGGCCGTCCTCGGAGACCGTCGTCCGGGTCAGGATCCCGCCGTGCCAGGCGACTCCGCCGTCCTCGTAGAGCAGGAAGTGCGCGCCGGCGTCGGCCAGCAGCTCCTGCCCGGGCGGCACCAGCAGCCGGAGCGCGAGCTGGTTGGCCATGACCCCGCTGGGCAGGAACAGCGCGCCGGTGAACCCGAAGGCGTCGGCGAGCATCCGCTCCAGCCGGATCACCGTGGGGTCGTCGCCGAGGGTGTCGTCGCCGACCTCGGCGGCGGCCATGGCGGCTCGCATGGCCGCGCTGGGCCTGGTGACGGTGTCGCTCCGCAGGTCGATGGTCTGGCTGGTCACGGCGCTCCCTTGGGGTCGGGTGCCGAACGGACGGCCGGGGCCCCGGTGAGGGTGCCGAGGCTGTCCGTCAGGCAGTCGAAGAAGAGGTCCGGGTGGTCCCGGAAGTAGAAGTGGCCGCCCGGAAGGATCCGGACGTCGGACGGGCCGGTGGTGTGCCGGCCCCACTCGCGCAGCCTGCTCTCGTCCTCCCAGTCGTCGGTGGCACCGAGCGCGAGGACGGGGCAGCTCAGCGGGGCGGTCGGGACGTGCCGGTAGGTCGCGACGACGGTCAGGTCCGCGTGCAGGTTGGCCAGGTACAGCTCGCGCATCCGCGGGTCGTTCCCGAGTTCCGGCGGCAGCGGCCCGTACCGCTCCTCGACCCGGGGGACGAAGTCGACGCCGTCGAGGAGGTGGAGCGGCAGTCCGGGGCGGTGCAGGTGCGGGGGGCCGTTCACGGACACGATGAGCCGCTCCGGCTCCGGGCGTCCGAGCGCCCGCAGCGCGACGGCCGTCTCGTAGGCGACGATCGCGCCGAGGCTGTGTCCGAGGAAGGCGTACGGGCCGGTGAACTCGGCCTGTTCCGTCAACGCGCCGACCAGCTCCCGCAGGTCGGTCATGGCCGGCTCGCGCATCCTGCTCCCGCGGCCCGGGAGTTGGACCCCCCACACCTCGACCTCGGCGGGGAGCCGGTCCGCCCAGCGCAGGTACTCGCCGGGCGAACCGCCGCTGTGCGGGAAGCAGTAGAGGCGCAGGGCGGCGTCGGGGCGACGCTGACGGCACATCAGCCAACGGGGTGCTGCCACGGTCGTCCCCACCTCCTTCCGTCGGTCAGTTCTTCTGCAGCAGAGTGTCGTGGGCCAGCTCGTCGATCGCGCCGTGGTCGACCTTGCCGTTGGGCAGCACGGGCAGCCGGGGCAGCGCCACGATGCGGCTCGGTACGGCGACGGCCGGCAGGCGTTCGATGAGGTGCGCCCGGAGGCTGCGCCGGTCGACCTCCCCGGTGGTCGAGCTGACGAAGCCGACCACCTTCTTCCGCCCCTGGACGGTGCAGACGCCGACCGCGGCCGCCGCCACGTCCCGGTGGGTGCGCAGCGCCTGTTCGATCTCGGAGCGGTCGACGCGCATCCCGCCGAGTTTGAGCTGGTGGTCGGCCCGGCCGTGGAAGCGCAGCTCGGCCCCGGCGGTGACGGACACGATGTCCCCCGTGCGGTAGAGCTCGCGGGCCGGCTCGGCGAGGCCCGGGCCGCCGATGTGGAGTTCCCCTGGCTCCCCGGGCGGTACGGCGGCGCCGTCGGCGGAGCGGACGTAGAGGCTGGTCCCGGGGACGGCGCCGCCGATCGGCACGTCCGGGAGGTCCGCGTCCGCCGGAGTGCACTCGTGGACCGCGCTCCACACCGTGCACTCCGTCGGGCCGTACTCGTTGTAGAGCCGGGTGCCCGGGAGCGCGTCGAAGTGCTGCCGGACCAGGTCGGGCGGGCAGGCCTCCCCGGCGACGATCACCGTGGAGAGCGTGCCGGCCCGCTCGGCGAGGCCGCCGCGCAGGGCGATGTCGTAGAGCGACGGGAGCATGAGCAGGTGCGACGCCCGGTGGTCCCGCGCGGCCCGGCCGACCGCCAGCAGGTCCGCCGGGCGGTCGCTCGGGATGACCAGTCGGCCGCCGCAGGCCAGGGTCCAGTAGATGCCGGCGACCGAGCTGTCGAAGGAGATCGACGAGCAGAGCAGGAAGGTGGAGACCGGCGTCGGGTAGTACGCGAGCCGGGCCGCGGTCGAGGCCGCCAGCGCGGCGGCGGAGATCGTGACGCCCTTCGGCCGGCCGGTCGACCCGCTGGTGAAGCAGGTGTACGCCAGGGTGCCGCGGACGGTCCCGCCCCGGGGGCCGTCGGTGTCGGCCGGCACCGTGCGGAGGCCGTCGAGCCGGACGTCCAGCCCGGGCTCCGACACCGCGAACCGCGCGCCGCTGGCCTCCGCGATGTAGCGCTGCCTGGCGACCGGGAACCCCGCGTCCACGGGGACGTACCGCGCTCCGGCCCGCAGCACCCCGAGCATGGCGACGACCGCCCAGCGGGACAGCCGCGCGTGCACGACGACCGGGCTGTCCGGCTCCACCCCGGCGGCCCGCAGCGCGGTGGCGACCACGGCGGACCGCTCGTCCAGCTCGGCGTGGTCGAGCGATCCCCCGGCGTCCACGACCGCCGCGCCCCGGCCCCGGAACGGTTCGACCAGGTCGAGGATGTGCGGCGGGGCGTCGAGCGGCACGACCGGCAGGTCCGGTACCCAGTGGGTCATCCGCCTCAGCCCTTCACGGTGGCCCCGCGGGGCACGCCCGCGACGGGCACCCGCTTGAAGCCGGCCAGGAACGTCGAGTGCATCCGCTCGATCCCGCCGACCACCTCGATCGAGGAGAACGTCGCGAACAGCTCGGTGAACAGCAGGCGCAGGGCCAGCCGGGCGAGGTGCGAGCCGACGCAGTAGTGGTGGCCGACGCCGAAGGCGAGGTGCCGGTTGGGGCGGCGCCGGATGTCGAACACGTCGGGGTCGGGGAAGACCTCGGCGTCCCGGTTGGCCGAGGCGAGGTAGGCGACCACGGCGTCGCCCTCGGCGATCCGCACGCCGGAGAGTTCGACCGGCTGGAGCGCGTAGCGCATGAAGTTGCTGGCCGGCGTGGCCCAGCGCAGGGCCTCCTCGATGCCGGAGTCCAGCAGCTCCGGGTGCGAGGCCCAGTCCTCGTACCGCGGGCTGCCGGCCAGTTCGACGATCGCGGCGATCGGGACGTGCGGCAGCGTTCCGGCCGAACCCAGCAGCATGCTGTAGCAGTTGGAGATCACCGAGCCGGTCGAGATGGGCTCGCCGTCCACCTCGGTCTCGGCCAGCACGCTGATCAGGTCGTCGCCGGGATCCCGCAGCCTGGCCCGGACCAGGTCCGAGAAGTAGGCGAAGATCTCCCGGTGGCCGCGCTTGAGGGTCGGCTCCACGCCGCCCGGCAGCTGGAACTCCGGGTCCTCCTCCGCCGTCGACATCATGGCCAGGCGGATGAGGCGCTCGTGGTCCTCGGCGGGCAGCCCGAGGATGGGGCTGAGGGCGACCAGGGGCAGCCGGGCCATCGCGACCGCGAAGTCGAAGGGCTGTCCGTCGGCTCCGGGGGCGAGCAGGTCACGGATACCGGCCTGGATCCGGTCGGAGAACGAGGCGAGCGGCTTGACGGCGAGGGCCTGCTTGAGCGGGATCCGCGCCCGGTCGTGGTGCGGCGGGTCGGTCGCCGCCAGCTGCTTCCCGGCCGCCGGGTCGCCTCGGCCGAGCAGGTTGAGCAGGGTGCCCCGCTCCGAGGTGAAGGCGGAGTAGTCGTGCAGCACCCGCTCGACGTCGGCGTACCGGGTGACGACCCAGTAGCCGCCGCCACGGCCGGAGTTCGGCTGCCAGTGGACCGGGTCGTGTTCGCGGAGGCGGCGCCAGACCTCGTGCGGTTCGCCCTGGGAGTAGAGCGCGGGATCGGTGAGGTCTCCCGCCGTGCCGGTGCTCACTGCCGGCCTCCCGGGTACGCCTCGGCCGTCCCGGGCCGGGCCGCCGCCACCGCCTCTTCGATCACCTGGGTCAACTCCGCGATGGTGGGCGACAGGAAGAGGGTCGTGGCCGACACCTCCACCCCGAATTCCCGGTCGATGTCCCCCTGCAGTTCCGCGGCGGTCAGCGAGTCGCCGCCGAGTTCGAAGAAGTCCTCGTCCAGGCCGATCGACGAGATCTCCAGCCGGGCGGCCCATAATTGTGTGAGGCGTTCCTGGACCGACGTCTGCCGTGCTGTTTCCACTGCCACGAGCAACTCCCTTACGCGTCGAAGGAATAGACCGAGAAGAGAGGCACGCTCACGCGCGACCTTCCCTTCAGGAACGACTTCTCGATCAAGCACGTGATTCCGACCACCGTGGCGCCCAGCTCCTCGAGCATTTCCACGGCGGCCGCCACCGAGTTCCCGGTCGCGACGATGTCGTCATGGATGAGGACCCGGGCACCGGGCGGCACCAGGTCCTTGCGAATCTCGATCCGGTCGGTCGAGTATTCGCCGGAGAACGTCCGCCCCACCGTCTCGCCCGGCAGCTTCCCCTCTTTGCGAATGGCCAGGAAGCCGCAGCCCAGGCGGTCCGCCAGGGCCCCACCGAGGATGAAGCCGCGCGCGTCTATGCCGGCGACGTAGTCCGGGGCGAGTGGAGTCGACCACTCCGTGAGGCCGTCGATCGCCGCACCGAAGGACTCCCGGCTGGCCAGGACGGGCATGACGTCGCGAAACGCCACGCCGGCCCGGAAGTCCTTGAACACTGGAACCGTTGATTCGCCGTCCCGCTGATGACCGGTCTTCATGAGTCCTCCTTGCTGCCGTACGGCAGTGAAAGGTCCCGGCGGGCGCTCGAGCCCGTGAGCAGTCGGGCACGTGAGCACGTGAGCACGCGGGTACGTGAGCACGCGGGCACGCCAGGAAAGGCCTGCTACTGAAAGTGGTTCCGGATTTGCAGAGTGAGGGGGACGATCCGCCATCGTGCCGAAGCGGCCGATGCGCCTGCCCGGGGAAACGGTTCTCCTACGCCGGAAATCTCATCGGCGGGCCCTTCCAGAGCCGGGAGCCCCCCTGGGCACGTTCACGCAGCCCGTGGCAGTCGGATCACTGGTCAACACCAGAACTTCATCGGCAAACACAGCCCCCCGGTTGATTCCGCACCGCTAGCTGGCGTGTTCATGACGCTACAGACGAAGCTACATCGCGGGCGACCCCTCGGCAAGATCGCCTGGTCTTTCATCCAGGGGGAAACAGTAATTGACGGTAAGTCAGGCCGAAAATGCCCTGGCCGCAACGGCATTGGCGTCGAAATCATCGGGTCTGCCGGATTGCGGGCGGTTTGCCGGAGTCGGCCGCCTGCGGCTCCCCCACGCGCCCAGCGGGAACCCGACCTGTCGCCAAGCATCAGTCCCTCAGGTCTGACGAAGTCTCAAACTTGCTTCGCCACAAGGTTGGTCGGATCATTGCTGCCATGAACACGACCGAGAACGCGTCCCCCGCACCCGCACTGACCATAGGGTTCGACCTCGACATGACGCTGGCCGACGGCCGGCCGGGCATCAAGGCGGTGCTGGACATGGTGGCGGCCGAGACGGGGGTCGCCATCGACAGCGACCTGGCGATCACCCGCGTCGGCCCGCCGATCGAGGAGGAGCTGGCCAACTGGTTCCCCGCCGACGAGGTGGACGCGGCCGCCGACCGGTACCGGGCGCTGTTCCCCCAATACGGCGCCCCGGTGGGCGAGTTGCTGCCCGGCGCGCTGGAGGCGATCGCCGCCGTCCACCGGCACGGCGGTCGGACGATCGTCGTCACCGGCAAGTTCGAGCCCAACGCCCGGCTGAACCTCGCCGCACTCGGCATCAAGGTCGACGACGTCTTCGGCTCGGTCTTCGCCGACCGCAAGGGCGCCGTCCTGCGCGAGCAGGGCGCCTCCGTCTACGTCGGCGACCACCTCGGCGACATCACCGGGGCGCGGGCCGGCGGCGCCCTCGCGGTGACCGTGGCCACCGGGCCGTTCACCGCGGACCAACTGCGCGAGGCGGGTGCCGACGTCGTCCTGAAGGACCTGACCGAGTTCCCGGGGTGGCTCGACGCCCACCTCGCCGGCTGACGGCACCGGACCCGCGGGTGGTCGAGCCTCCGGCTCTCGATCACCCGCGGGTCCGGTCATGCACGGGCCCGGTCGCCCGCGGGTCCGTTCGTCGTCGGCCCGTTCGTCGCGGGTACGCCCGCGGGGTCCCTTCAGCGGGGTTCCGCGTCGCGACCGCTCACGCCGTTGCTCAGGCGACCGTCCCGGAGGTGTCCCGCAGGGTGACGCTCGCGTGGCTCTCCTGGAAGCTCTGCTCGGACACCAGGGTCAGCCGCGCGGTGGACTGGAACTCCGGCAGCGTCACGGAACCGCAGGAGACCATGGTGGACTTGATCTTCGCCATGGTGGTGGCCAGGCCCTCGTTGAGGTCGCCGGCATAGGGAACGTAGCCGTCGACCCCCTCCTCGAAGACCAGCCCCTGACCGCCCTGGCCGTAACGCTGCCAGTTGCGGGCACGGTTGGAGCCCTCGCCCCAGTACTCCTTGACGAAGCCGTCCCGGGTCGGGACCTTCGCGCCGGGCGCCTGGTCGAAGCGGGCGAAGTACCGCCCCATCATGACGAAGTCCGCGCCCATCGCCAGCGCCAGGGCCACGTGGTAGTCCTCCACCAGGCCGCCGTCGGAGCAGAGCGGCACGTAGTCGCCGGTGCGCTCCAGGAAGGCGTCCCGGGCGGCGGCGACGTCGAGGACGGCACTGGCCTGGCCCCGGCCGATGCCCTTCTGGTCGCGCGTGATGCAGATGGAGCCGCCGCCCACACCGATCTTCACGAAGTCGGCGCCGGCCTCGGCGAGGAACGTGAACGCCTCGCCGTCCACCACGTTGCCGCCGCCGATCGGGATCTCCGGGTAGTTCTTCTTCGTCCAGGTCAGCGCCTCCGCCTGCCAGTCGCTGTAGCCGTCGGACGAGTCGAAGCACAGGACGTCCGCACCCGCCTCCAACAGGGCCGGAACCCGCTCGCGGTAGTCGTGGGTGTTGACGCCCGCGCCCACGCGCAGGCGCTTGCCGCCGTCCACGACCTGGTTCGGAAAGCGCTTGTTGTCCGCGTAGTCGGACCGGAACACCAGGTGCTGGAGGTGCCCTTCGCCGTCCAGCACCGGGAGGCAGTCCAGCCGCTCCTCCCACAGCCTCGCGTTCGCCTCGGAGAGGGTGACGTCGCCGCCCGCGTGGGGCAGCTCGCCGAGGGGGGTCATCCGGCCGCTGACGGGGCCGTCGAGGTCGTGCCGCTGGGGGTGGAAGTCGCGCGAGGTCACCAGGCCGAGCAGACGCCCGGTCGCGGTCCCGTCGTGGGTGACGGCGGCGGTGCTGTGGCCGGTCCGGCGCATCACCGCGACCAGGTCGCGGAGGGTGTCGTCGGGCCGGACGTTGGTGTCGCTGGTGACGAAACCGGCCTTGAAGTTCTTCACCTTCCGGACGGCCGCCGCCTGTTCCTCGACCGGCTGGTTGTGGTGGATGAAGCTCAGACCGCCGTTGCGGGCGAGCGCGATCGCGAGCTCCGGGGAGCTGACCGCCTGCATGATCGCCGACACGAACGGGGCGTGCAGCTCGATCGCCGAGGCCTCGCCCACCCGGTGCCGCACCAGGGGCGTCCGGAGATCAACGGCCGCGGGCCCGCAGTCGGTCCGAGTCCGGTTCGGGAGCAGCAGGTACTCGTTGAACGTCCGCGACACCTCGGCGATGATCTGTGCCATGCATTCCTCCTGATCCCGAGCGGGCGGCGCCGGTCGGCCCGACCGCGAAGACCGCGCCCGTGCCCGACGGCTCGACCGGTCAGGTTCACGGACGGGCACGGCGGAGCTCCGCCCCACCAGGGCGCGCATCCTGACCGGGCCTCAGGTGCGAGGCGCGGCAGTTGACTACGCACCTTATCGACTGCCCGACTTGTTGACGAATCACCGTCATCGCCGTCGGCGGCTCCCGCGGAGCGGTGCGCCCGACGGTACGGACACGGAGAACCGAGGTGTCGTCAACGACACTTGACGACGCGGACGGCTCCGGTCGGGCGGCGGACCCCGGGCCGGAGACTCCACGCGCGGGTGGGGCGAGACCGGCCCGTCGCGTCCGCGCGTGGGCCGTTCGCCTGCTCGCCCGGTCGCCCGGCGGGGCCCGGGAGCGCGGCCGGTCGGCGACGCCGCGCGGCGGTGTGACCCGAACGGGTCCGGTCGGCGGGCGGCGTGGTGGGGTGGGCCCTAGGTTGCGGTGCCAGGGGGTCATCCGAGCGGAAGGCTGTATCTGGCATGGCCGGGAAATTCGAACTGTACGTGGACGAGGGCGGCATGCACCGGTTCCGGCTCAAGGCGAGCAACGGGACGATCGTGGTGACCGGCGACCCGCAGGAGAGCAAGGACGACTGCCTGAGGAGCATCGCGTCGATCCGCAAGCTCGCGCCGTACGCGGAACTCAAGGAGACCGCCGGGTCGGTGTGACGGTCCGGGCCCCGACGCACGGGACGGTGTGACGGGCCGGGACGCGGGACGGTGTGACGGGCCGGGATCCGACGCACGGGACGGTGTGGCGGGCCCGGCTCCGGAGCGCGGGTCGGCGGTGCAAATCGCCGACCCGCGTTCGCCTCTACGACAGATCCCTTTGGCCGGGTGCACGCCGGACGCGGACAGAACACTGGCATGCGCGTCGTCATCGTCACCGAATCCTTCCCGCCCGAGGTCAACGGAGTCGCCCACAGCGTGCTGCGGACGGCCGAGCACCTGGTCCGCCGGGGCCACCGGCCCCTTGTCGTCACCCCCTCGCCGGCGCGGGGCGCCGAGTGCCCGCCGGAGACCTTCGGCGGCGGCGCGGCGCCGGAGATTCCCGTGGTGCGCATCCCGTCGGTGCCGCTGCCGGGATACCCCCAGGTACGGATCGCCCTGCCCAGTCGGCAGCTGGCGGCCGCCGTCGCCGGACACCGGCCGGACCTCGTCCACCTGGCCAGCCCGTTCGTGCTCGGCGCGCGCGGGATGCAGGTCGCGGCGCGGCTCGGGGTGCCCGCCGTCGCCGTCTACCAGACCGATCTGGCCGGGTACGCGCACGCCTACCGGGCCGGGCGGGGGCTCGGGGAGGCCGCCGCCTGGCGGCGGATCCGGGCCGTGCACCGCGCGGCCGCCCGTACCCTGGCGCCCTCCACCCCCGCCGCCCAGGACCTCACCGCGCACGGGGTGCCGAGGGTGCAGCTGTGGCCGCGCGGAGTGGACTCGGTGCGGTTCCACCCCCGGCACCGGGACGAGGCGCTGCACCGGGCGCTGGCCCCGGGCGGGGAGGTGCTGGTCGGGTACGTCGGACGGCTGGCGCCGGAGAAGCGGGTCGACCTGCTGGCGGCGGCCTCGGCGCTGCCCGGGGTACGGGTGGTGGTCGTCGGGGACGGCCCCTCGGCGCCCGGGCTGAAGGCCTCGATGCCGGGCGCCGTGTTCCTCGGCCGGCGCACCGGGGACGAGCTCGCGCGCTGCTTCGCCACCCTGGACGTCTTCGTGCACACCGGCCCGCTGGAGACCTTCTGTCAGACCATCCAGGAGGCGATGGCCAGCGGCGTGCCGGTGATCGGCCCCGCGGCGGGCGGCCCGCTGGACCTGGTCGCCCACCACCGCACCGGCCTGCTGGTGCCGCCCCGGGACGCCGCGGCGGTGGCCCGGGCGGTCGCCGAGCTGGCCGCCGACCCGGCGCGGCGGGCCGGGTACGGGCAGGCCGGGCGCGCCGAGGTGACCGCGCGCACCTGGGAGGCGGTCGGGGACCTGCTGCTGCGGCACTACGCCGAGGTGCTGGCGGAGCACCGCGGAGTGCGGCTGCCGTCCGCCGCCCCGGCGTCGGCCGCGCCGGTGGCGCCCGCCCTGTCGGAGGAGCTGCCGGCATGAGCTCCGTTCCCGACGGCGGGGCGCCTACGGCCGGCGCCTCGCCGATCGCCGGTGAGGCTCCGATGGCCGGCGAGGCGCTGACGATCGTCCGGCTCGCCAACTTCGTCACCCCGGTCTCCGGCGGTCTGCGCACCGCACTGCGCCACCTCGGTGCCGGGTACCGGGCGGCCGGGCACCGTCCGGTGCTGATCGTCCCCGGGGAGCGGCGCTCCGAGGAGGAGACCGAGCAGGGCGTGGTGGTCACCCTGCCCGGCCCGGTGCTGCCGGCCAGCGGCGGCTACCGGCTGCTCACCGACCGGAGGGCCGTCGCCGCCGAGCTGACCAGGTTCTCCCCCGACCGGCTGGAGGTGTCCGACCGCACCACGCTGCGCTGGACCGGCGCCTGGGCGCGGCGGCACGGCGTGCGCTCGGTGATGGTCTCGCACGAGAGCGCCGCCGGCCTGCTGCGCACCTGGGGCCTGCCCGGTCCGCTGGCGGGCGCGACGGCCGACCGGTTCAACGCGGCCACCGCCCGCGCCTACGACTCGGTGCTCTGCACCACCGACTGGGCGGCGGCGGAGTTCCGGCGGATCGGCACCCCGAACCTGGTCCGGGCCCCGCTGGGGGTGGACCTCGACGCGATGCGCCCGCTGCCGCCGACCGCACGGGCGGCCGAGCGGGCCCGGTACGCCGCTCCGGACGAGACGCTGCTGGTGCTCTGCTCCCGGCTCTCGGCGGAGAAGCGGCCCGAGCGGGCGATCGAGGCGCTGGCCGCCCTGCGGGCCCGGCGGCGGCCCGCGGTGCTGGTGGTGGCCGGCACCGGCCCGCTGCGGGACCGGCTGGCGGCGCGGGCCGCGCGGCTGCGGCTGCCGGTGCGCTTCCTCGGGCACCTGGGCGGGCGGGCGGAGCTGGCCCGACTGCTGGGCTGCGCGGACGTGGTGCTCGCCCCCGGCCCGGTGGAGACCTTCGGGCTGGCCGCGATGGAGTCACTGGCGTGCGGGACCCCGGTGGTGGTCAGCCGCTCCTCCGCGCTGCCCGGCCTGGTCGGGCTCGCCGGGGTGGCGGCCGTCGACACCGGCGAAGGATTCGCCTCCGCCGTACGGCAGTTGCTGGGTCGGCCGGAGGAGCTGCGACGGGCCTCCGCCCGGGCCCAGGCCGAGCGGTACGGCTGGCCGGCGGCGGTGGCGGCGTTCCTGGCGGCACACGGTGTACGCGACGACGAGGCGGTGGACGGAGGTCGGGGGTCAGGATGAGCATGCTGGAGGCCGGGCGCGGCCGGGCCGCGGAAAAACGCCCCACGGCCGGCGAGCTGCTGCGCTTCGTCGCCCTCGGGGACTCGCTCACGGAGGGGGTCGGGGACCAGGTCGGCGAGGGCTGGCGCGGCTGGGCCGCCGTCCTGGCCCACGCGCTGCCGCCCGAGGGTCGGGACGTCGAGTTCACCAACCTGGCATACAGCGGGGCGCTCACCACGGAATTGACGACACGTCAGTTGCCGGGCGCGCTGGCTCTGCGGCCGCAGCTCGCGGCGGTGGTGGTCGGCGGCAACGACACCCTGCGCTCGGGCTTCGACATCCGGCGCACCACCCTGGAACTGGACGCCACGATGGGGGAACTGTCCGGCCACGGCGCCAGGCTGCTGACCGCCTGCCTGCCCGACCCGGGCAGCCTGCTCCGGCTCCCGGCGCCGCTCGCCCGTCCCCTGGCGCGCCGGATGCGGGCGGTCAACACCGTGGTGCACGCCCTCACCGAACGCCACCGGGCGGTGCACCTGCACATCGCCGAGCTGCCGTGGCTCACGGAGCGCCGGCTGCTGAGCGTCGACCGCCTGCACCCCAGCGCCGAGGGCCACCACCTGATCGCCCGGCGCTTCCACGACCTGCTCACCGAGGCCGGCCACCCCCTCGGCCCGCCCCCGACCGCCGCTCCCGCCGAACCGCCTCCGGGCCTGGCCGCCGACCTCTGGTGGATGGCCACCCGGGGCACCCGCTGGCTCGCCGCCCGCAGCACCGACCTCCTGCCGGGCCTGCTCGCACTGGCCGCCGCGGAGGGCGTCGCCCGCCTGCGCGGCGGGAGCCGGCGGCACGACGAGCAGATGGCCCGGGCCGCGGCGCAGGCCCTCGCCTCGCTGGGGTGAGGAGCGCGCCGGAGTGACGGGGACGGCGAAGGCGGTGGAACCGGGGACTGTTGCGGAAGTGCGCGCGGCGGCGGGAGTGGCGTAGTACTTGTGGAGGGTCCCGGAGGCATTCCCGTTCTTGTCTGGAGTCGTCGATGTCCGTTCGCCGTGTCGTGCCCAACATCCGGTCGGAGGCCGCGCAGGAGAGCCGGGAGTTCTACGGCCTGCTGGGCTTCGAGGAGGTCATGAACCACGGCTGGATCATGACGCTCGCCTCCCCGTCCAGCCCGGCGGCGCAGGTCAGCTTCATGACCGGCGACAGGACCGCACCGGTCACCCCCGACCTGAGCGTCGAGGTCGACGACGTGGACGCGGCCTACGCGGCCGTGCTGGCCGGCGGTGCGGAGATCGTCCACCCCTTGCAGGACGAGGAGTGGGGCGTACGGCGGTTCTTCGTCCGCGACCCCAACGGCCGTGTGGTCAACGTCCTGGGCCACCGCTGACACCTTCGCTCCCCCGCGACCGGGGACGGTGCCGGTCACGGCCGGGATCGGCGGGGCCGTTCAGCGGGAACCATCGGGGTGGCCCGGGTTGTCGTGTCCGGGGAGAGCGTGACGGAGGGAGTCGGGGTGGAGAGCTCGGGCGCGGTGGGCCGGGACGTCATGGCGGCGGCGGGGGTGCTGTTCTCCGACGGGGCGGGGCGGCTGTTGGTGGTGCGGCTGCCGTACGACCGGAAGCATCCGGTGGCGATCCCGGGCGGCGGGTGGGAGCCGACGGACCGGTCGCCGAGGGAGACCGCCCTGCGGGAGATCCGGGAGGAGCTGGGGTTCACGCCCCGGTTGGGGCCGCTGGCCGGCGTGGACTGGGCGCTGCTGCGCGAGGGCGACCGGCCGATCGTCGTGTACCTCTACTGGGCCGAGCCGCTGACGGCGGAGCAGGTGGCGGCGTTCCGGCCGGACACGGCGGAGGTCGGCGGCTGGACCTGGCTGACGGCGGAGCAGGCCGGACACGCCCTGCCACCGCGATTGTCCCGCCGGGTGACGGCCTGTCTGCGGGCACCGGGCGACACCGGGCCACTGGAGCTGGAGGACAGCCGGCCGGTCGGCCACACGCTCGGGCGGTTGCCCGCCGACGGGCCGGTACCCGAGTACGCCGGACTGGCCGCCGCACCGGGGCTGACGCCGTCCGCCGAGGGGCCGCCGGAACCCTCGCAGCCGCCGATGGACCGGGCGACCTACTACGCCACCCGGCCGCGCATCCGGACCAAGGCGCGGGCACTGTTCACCGACGCCGCCGGCCGGGTGCTGCTGGTGCGGCTGCGGCCGTGGGACGGGCCGCTCGGGCAGGTGCCGCACTGGACGCTGCCGGGCGGCGGGGTCGAGGCGGACCGGGAGATGCCCCGGGCGGCCGCCCGGCGGGAGATCCGCGAGGAGCTCGGCTGGGACGTGGAACCGGGGCCACTGCTGGCGCTGGACTGGCAGCCTGGTGCGGCGGCCGACCCGGAGGCGGACCCGGCGACCGGCCGGGACACCGCCGTCCTGGTGTACGTGTTCGACGGGGGCACGGTGACGGAGCGGATGCTCGGCTCCCTCGTGCTGCCGGAGGACGAGCTGGTCGAGTGGCGGCTCTGCGACCCGGCCGAGGCGCGGACGCTGCTGACCGGCCCGTCCTGGGACCGTACGGCCGCCGCGCTGGCCGCCCGGGAACGGGCGGGCGGACCGGTCGAGCTGGTGCGCGGGCGGAGCGTCGGGCCGGACCTGACGCAGGGGTGAGGCCGGGTGGACGGAGCCCGGCGGGGCGTGAGCCACCGCCGGGGCCTCGTCCGCTTCCTCGCACGTCGGGCGCGGTGGGCCGGCGCGGCGCTTCGGGGCGCCGCGTCAGACCTCCAGCTCGGCCTCGATCCGGCCCAGCTGGTGGCGGGCCATCGCGAGGTTGGCGCGCGCCTTGTCCAGCGCGAGGTAGAGGAACAGGCCCTTGCCGGTACGGCCGGTGAGCGGGCGGATCAGGTGGTACTGGCTGGTCAGGGTGATCAGTATGTCCTCGATCCCGTCCTGGAGGCCGAGCATGTCCATGGTGCGCATCTTGGCGCGGACCACGTCGGTGTTGCCGGCGGCGGCGACGTTGAGGTCCAGGCCGCCGGGGCCGTCGAGGGTGGCCAGCGCCATGCCGCTGTTGTAGTCCACCAGGGCCGCGCCGATGGCGCCCTCGATGCTGGTCATGGCCTGCTTGAGCGCGCCGGCTGCGTCGGTCATCTGGGTAACTCCCGTTCTTTGGTGGGTGGTTCGGTTTCAGGCGGTGCGGTTTCAGGCGGTGCGGTGGTCTGGTGGCGCGGTCAGCCCGCGTCGCGCGGGTCCTTGGGCACGAGCGCGTCGTTGAGCAGTTCCGCGATGCGCTGCGCGCTGCGGCGGGCCTCCAGGTGCAGCCGGCCGACGTTGACGTCGGGGTGCGCCAGCAGCGTCAGCACGCAGCTGCCGCCGGCCGCGTAGGTGGCGACGTAGCCGTTCTCGCCGCGCACCAGCGACTCGCGGAACTCGCCCTGGCCGGTGGTGTCGGCGAGCCGCTGGGCCAGCGAGAGCGAGGCCGCCGTCATCGCGGCCAGACCCGAGGGCTCGGTGCCGTGGGTGTCGTGCGCGATCAACAGGCCGTCCACGCTGGCGACCAGACCACCCGCGAGGTGCGGCACGCGGTGTTTGACGGCGCGCAGTTCGGCGAGCAACTCGGTCTCCAAGGCGATCAGTTGTCTCCTTCCGACACGCTGCTTGAGTGCCCGCCTCATGGCCGGAACGACGGGGTCGCGGGCGGGGAATGGGTCAAAGTCGGGCCTCCAGAAGGTCTCGGACCCGGGTCAGCAGCGCGATGTCCGGGTCGGGGACGGTCAGCGGGTGGGCCGCTGCCGTGGTGGGCGGGCGTTCTGATCGCGTGGGGGCGTCGGCCCCGGCGTCGGTCCCGGCGGGGGTGCCGCCGGTGGGGGTGCCGGTACGGGCTGCGGCGGGGTCGGCCGTGACCGGGGCTCCGGGGAGTCCGGCACCCCGGAGGCTGGCGCCGGGGACCCTGCGGTGCAGCCCTCCGGCCGGTCCGCTCGTGACCGGTGGGGGAACTTCGGCTGCCGGTACGGCCGTTGGCGACACCTCGGGCACCTGGATCGCCGTCGGCACGTCGGGCGGGCTCGGGGCGCCAAGCGGCACGTCAGCCGGACGCGGCGCGTCCAGCAGCCCGGCGGCGGCGAGCCGTCGGACGTCGGCCGTCACGCCGAAACCGGAGCGGCCGAGCAGCCGGGCCAGGTCGGCCGGGGTCCTGCGGCCGTCGGCGTGGTCCAGCAGCTCGCGGCGCCGACGGCCGGACGGGCGGTGGGAGGCTCGGCGGACGTGCTCGACCGGGCGGACGGGCGCGGTGTCGAGCTGCCCCCACGGCCAGATCCCGTCGAGCAGTTGCCGACGGCGTGCGACCTCGCGACGGATCCGGGCCGGATCGACGTCCGCGACCGGTCCGAGCCAGTGCCGGGCCTCGGCCTCGAACCGCCAGACTCCGCCGCCCGGGTCGGCGAGGACGAAGAACGAGGCGTCGAACAGCGTTCCCAGGTGGCCGAGTTCGAGCTCTCCCCGGGTGAGCAGCCGCCGTTCGACGAGCACCTCACCGACCTTCTGCCGCGGTCCGTGGATCCGGAGCAGCTCCGCCCAGCCCTCGGGGGTGATCCGGCCGCAGCCGATGAGCAGGTCGGCCAGGCCGGGGGCCCGGGAGGACTGGGCGGCGGCCACCCGCCCGTCGACCAGGTGGAGGCTGCCGAGCGGTCCGTGCAGGGCGCCGGTGGCGCGACGGTCGGCGAGCAGGGCGAGCGCCTCGCCCGGGGTCCTCGGGGTGGCGGCCCCCGCCCAGGGCGGCGGCGCGGTGCCGGTCGCGGCGGTCACGCGCTCACCCCAGCACCAGTTCGTCGGTGAGCGCCTGGAGGCGGAAGCGGGCGGCGGCGAGGTTGCCCTCCGCGCGGTCCAGCCAGAGGTGCAGCACGAGCCTGTTGTCGAAGACGGTGTCGATGAAGCGGATCAGGTGGTAGCTGCGGCCGGCGGTGACGATGATGTCCTCCAGCGGGGCCCGCCGGTCCTCCGCCACGGTGAAGGTCTGGCTCTCAACGGCCGCCCGCACCAGGTCGGTTGCCTCGGCGGCGGAGGTTTCGTGCTCTCCGGTCGGGCTGTCCCCGAGGCTGCCGAGGGCGAGCCCGCTGCTCCAGTCGACCAGGCTCGCGGCGCGGGCCCCGGGGATCGCCATCGCTCCGGAGAGGCATTCGTCGATACCGGGCACACCGGCTCCTTCGCGGGGTCTGGGCGGCCGGACGCAGCGCGGCGCCGACCGGTTCACCACCAGCAGTGGCTAGTTCGACACGGAAGGCTACTGCCGGATTCCATCGGACGAACATTCCGATGGCATATTCACACCGGCAACGGCCAGTTCCGGCCAAGAATTGACGACGCATCAGACCGGGAGGGGAGGTGACGCCACTGGTGGGCCAGGGCGGTTGGAGCGCCGTTCACCGGCCGCCTGGCACGGGACCTTGGCCGATACCGGGCCGTGCCGGAGGGTTTCGTCATCGAAAGTGCGATAAGAGGACGAGCCCATGGAGCGCAAACACGCCGAAGGGGCCCGTTCCGTTGGACGGAACGAGCCCCTTCGATGGGAGCGCCAGGCCCGGATCGCACGGACTCTCCCTACTGAAAGTAGGGCGTGCTCTGGTAGCACCGCTGACGCCTGTTCGAGATTCGTTTCCCGGAAGATCACTTCCTCTCGACGGGAAGAACACTAGCAGGCCATCACGCCTGGTCAGAAATCGCGGCCGGGGAGCCGCCGGGCACTGCCGGGCCGGCCGGTGCCGGTCAACCCAGCAGCGCCCGGTAGCCCCCGATCAGGGCGGTGAGCCCGAGCTCGAAGGCCCGGTCCGCGCGCTCGCGCCCGACGGGGACGGCGTCCAGGGCGTCGGCCAGCCGCGGGGTGGCGGCGCGGTCGACGGCGTCGACCATGACGTCCGGGGCGACCAGGTCCAGCGCCGAGCCCAGGATGAAGCTCTCCAGGGCGGTGATCAGGCCCATCACGTCCTGCGCGGCGAAGCCCGCGTCCTCCAGGGTGGCGACGGCCCGCTCATACAGCTCGTGCATGAACGATTCGGCAAGCGGCGCGGTGGCGAGCAGCCGGACGATGCCGGGGTGTTCGGCGAAGGCGTCCCGGTAGGCGTGCGCCCAGGTGCGCAGCGCGGCGTCCCAGGGCTGGTCCCACATCGACTGCTCGCCGATCGTGCGCACCAGCTCGGCACGCATCAGGGCGACGATCTCGGCCCGGCCGGCCACGTGGTGGTAGAGCGCGGAGGGGCTGACCTTGAGCGCACCGGCCAGCGCGGGGATGGTGAGGTCCCCCGCCTCGTCGACCAGCCGGAGCGCGGTGTCCACGATGCGCTGCCGGTCCAGCAGGGGTGTGCGCGGCCTGGGCATGCCCGGTTCCTCACCTTCGGGGCCGCCGGGCGGCCCGTCGGCCCCCGACAGACCAAGATCGTCGTTATCCAAGCGTTATTGAACGGCTTTCAGTAAAACCCTTCCGCACCCGCCGGTGCCGCGCCTACGGTAACCGAACCCCATTCGGTTAGGCAGGCCGCGCACCCGTCGGCCCGCCCTGCCCCGGAGAGGACGCACACCCCCGTATGCGTGCCGAAACGATCTTCACCGGCGGCCGGATCCACACCGGAGACCCCGCCCTCCCCCGCACCCACGCCCTCGCCGTCAGCGCGGGGCGGATCGCCGCCCTCGGCGACGCCGCCCTCGCCCTGCGCGACGAAGGCACCGAGACCGTCGACCTCGACGGCGGCGCCCTGCTGCCCTCCTTCGGCGACGGCCACGTCCACCCGCTGCTCGGCGCCATCGGCCTGCGCGGCGTGCCCGTCCGCGACTGCACCAGCGTGGAGCAGGTCGTGGCGGCCGTCCGCGACTGGGCGCGGCGCCACCCCGAGGCCGAGTGGATCACCGGCGACGCCGTGGATCCGTCACTGGCCGAGGGCGGGCTGTTCGACGCCCGGCTGCTCGACGCCGCCGTACCCGACCGGCCGGTACTGCTGCGCACCATGGACCACCACACCGGCTGGGCCAACAGCGAGGCGCTGCGCCGGGCCGGGTACGGGCCGGACACGCCCCAGCCGGTCGGCGGCGAGATCGTCCGACGACCGGACGGCAGCCCGCTCGGCACCCTGCGCGAGTTCGGCGCGCTCAACCCCGTCCTCGCGCTCGTCCCGCCGCGGCCACTGGCCGAACAGGTCGCCGCGCTGCGGGAGACCACCGCCGCGCTCGCCGCCGCCGGACTCACCTGGCTCCAGGACGCCTGGGTCGAACCCGCGCAGGTGGACACCTGGCTGGCGGCCGTCGCCGAGCAGGACCTGCCCGTCCGGGCCGGACTCGCCCTGCTGCTCGAACCGGACGGCTGGCGCGAGCGGCTCCCCCGTCTGGCCGCCGACCGCGACCGGGTCGAGGCCGCCGGGCGCGGGCGGCTCAGCGCGCGGGCGGTCAAGTTCTTCGCCGACGGCGTCATCGAGTCCGGCACGGCCGCGCTGCTGGAGCCGTACAGCGACTGCCCGCACTCCCACGGCGTCGCCAACTGGACCGGCGCCGAGCTGGCGGAGGCCGTCACCGCCGTGGACGCGCTGGGCTTCCAGCCGCACATCCACGCGATCGGCGACCACGGCGTACGGATCGCGCTGGACGCCGTCGAGGCCGCCGCCCGCCGCAACGGGCAGCGCGCCCGCCGGCCGGTGATCGCGCACGTCCAGCTGGTCCACCCGGACGACCTGCCGCGGTTCGCCGAACTCGGGGTGATCGCCAACTTCGAACCGCTGTGGGCGCAGACCGACCCGCTGATGACCGAGCTCACCCTGCCCCGACTCGGCCCGGACCGCGGCTCCCGGCAGTACCAGATCGCCGCCCTGCTGCGCGGCGGCACCCGGGTCTCCTTCGGCAGCGACTGGCCGGTCACCCGCTACGAGCCGCTCGCCGGGCTGGCCACCGCCGTCACCCGGCAGACGCCGGACGGGCTGCCGGACGGCGGCTGGCTGCCCGAGGAGCGGATCGGGCTCACCGAGGCGCTGGCGGCGTACTCGGCGGGCGTGGCGCACCAGGCCTTCGAGGAGGCCGAGTGGGGCGTGCTGCGGCCGGGCCTGCGGGCCGACCTGGTGCACCTGGCCACCGATCCGTACGCGGTGCCGGCCGGTGAGCTGGCCTCGATCGAGGTGGCCGGCACCTGGCTCGGCGGACGGCGCACCCACGGTGGGCCGCCCGGCCGCGACCGCTCGACGCGCTGAGGCGCGCCCCGGCCGGCTGTCCGGCTGCGGCCGGTCCGGCTTGTTTGGCTTATCCGGCTTATCCGGCTTGTCCGGCTGTGGCTCGACGCGCTGAGACGTCCTGGCCGCCCGGCCGCCCCGCCCGGACGGATGTCCCGACCGGTTCCGGCCGTCCCCCACGGCGTCCGTGTCTCGTTCCCCGGTCGGCGGCCGACGCGTCCGCGCCGCCGACCGCCCTACCCTCGTACCCACGACCCCAGGAGAGCTCCCCCATGACCCTGCCCTCCGACGCGGCCTCCCCCGCCGCACTCCGTCCCCCCGACCCCGGCGCCCCTTCCGCTCCCACCTCCGCCGGCACCCCCGGCACCCCCGGCGGGCTGGAGCGCGGGGTGCTCGGCACCGGCGACATCGTCTTCTTCGTCGTGGCCGCCGCCGCGCCGCTGACCGTGATGGCCGGCGTGGCGCCGTTCGCCATCTCCTTCGGCGGCATCGGCGCGCCGGTCGCCTACCTGGCCACCGGCGTGGTGCTGGCGCTCTTCGCGGTCGGCTTCACCACCATGACCGCGCACATCCGCAACGCCGGCGCCTTCTACGCCTACGTCACCCGCGGCCTCGGCCGGGCGGCCGGGCTGGGCGCGGCACTGCTCGCGGTGCTCTCGTACAACGCGATCCAGATCGGCATGTTCGGCGCCTTCGGGTTCTTCGCCCACACCACGGCCGAGGACCTGCTCGGGCTGGACCTGCCCTGGCCGGTCTGGGCGCTGCTCGGGGTCGCGGTGGTCTGGTTCCTCGGCTTCCGCTCGATAGACCTCGGGGCCAAGGTGCTCGGGGCGCTGCTGATCGCCGAGACCGGCATCCTGCTGGTGCTCGCGGTGGCGGTGCTGGTCAAGGGCGGGGCGCACGGGCTGAGCCTGTCCTCGTTCGCCCCGGAGCACGTGTTCTCCGGCGGGATGGGCGGGGTGCTCGGCCTCTCCTTCGCCGCCTTCATCGGCTTCGAGGCGACCGCGATCTACCGTGAGGAGGCCCGGCAGCCGCAGCGGACCGTGCCGCGCGCGACCTACGCCGCGATCGTCTTCCTCGGCCTCTTCTACACCTTCGTCACCTGGATGATCGTGCAGGCCTTCGGCGACACCGGGGCCGTCGCGACCGCCACCGCCGACCCGGCCGGGATGTTCTTCACCGCGATGACCGACTACGTCGGCGGCTGGGCGACGGACGTGCAGCGGGTGCTGATCGTCACCAGCCTGCTCGCGGCGCTGCTCGCCTTCCACAACACCATCACCCGGTACGGCTACGCGCTGGCCACCGAGCAGGCCGCCCCGGCCGTGCTGGGCCGGGTCCACCCGCGGCACGGTTCGCCGTGGATCGGCGGCATCGTGCAGTCGGTGGTGGCGGCGGTGGCCGTCGGGGTGGCCGCGCTGATCGGGGCGGACCCGTACAACCAGTTCTTCCTCTGGGCGAACTCCCCCGGGGTGGTCGGCATCCTGGTGCTCCAGGCGCTGGCCGGTCTGGCCGTGTTCGCCTTCTTCCGCCGCAACCGGGCGGCCGCCGCGAGCGCCGGGGCGTTCCGTACGGTCGTGGCGCCGCTGGCCGCCACCGTGCTGCTGTGCGGGGCCACCGCGCTGGTGGTGTGGCGGCTCGACCTGTTCACCGGCGCCGGCCCGGAGGTCAACTGGCCGCTGGTCGCGATCGTGCCGGTGGTGTTCCTGACCGGCGTCGGGATCGCCCTGCGGCTGCGGGCCAGACGGCCGGAGGTGTACGCGCGGCTCGGGACGACCGAGGTCGACGCGGGCTGAGCGGTAGCGCCGGGCAGCGGGGGGGAAGCAGCGAGCGCCGGACAGCCGACGCGGCCCGGCCCGGTGACGGCTCCGCCTCCTCCGGGCCCGTTCAGGCCCGGCCCGCTCAGGCCCGGCCGACGGCCTCGGCGAGGAGCCGGTAGGAGTCCAGCAGCGCGGCGCGGTCGTAGGTACTGGTGGTGACCAGGAACTCGTCCGCCCCGCTGCGCTCCACCAGCGCCAGCAGCGCGGCGGCGGCCTGCTCCGGGGTGCCCGCGATGTGCCCCTTGAGCGACTGCTCGTACGCGGCCCGCTCCCGGACGGTCATCTCCCGGGCGAGGATCTCCGCCGCCGGGGCCAGGGGCGGGAACTCGCCGTGGGTACGGGAGTACGCGCCGGACCAGGCCTCCGGGACGAGCAGCTCGCGCGCCCGCTCGGCCGTCTCGGCGACCGCCACCGTGCCCGAGACCACCACGTACGGCTCGGCGGCGTGCGCCGAGGGGCGGAACCGGTCGCGGTAGCGGTCGATCGCCGCGAGCATCCGGTCCTCCCCGTGCGGGGCGGCGATCACCAGCGGCAGCCCGGCGTCGGCGGCCAGGTCGGCGCCCGCACCGGTAGCCAGGACGAAGGCCGGGACGTGCAGGCCCTCGGCCGGCCGGGCGTGGACTCCGCGGTGCGCCTGCTGCGAGCCGTCGAAGTAGCCGAGCAGTTCGGCCAGCTGGGCACCGAACTCGTCCGCTGCGCCCTTCTCGCGCCCGAGCGCCCGCCGGACACCGTCGGTGAAGCCCACCGAGCGCCCGAGCCCCATGTCGATCCGCCCTGGGAACAGCGCGGCCAGCACCCCGAACTGCTCGGCCACCACCAGCGGCTGATGGTTGGGCAGCATCACCCCGCCGGTGCCGACCCGGATCCGGGAGGTGGCCGCCGCCACCGCCGCGGCGAGCACGGTGGGCGCCGACCCGGCCACCCCCGGCACGCCGTGGTGCTCGGAGACCCAGAACCGGTGGTAGCCGAGCCGCTCCGCCTCGCGGGCGAAGGCCACCGTGTCCCGCAGTGCCCGGGCCGTCTCCTCACCCTGTCTGGTCCGGGAGCGGTCGAGCACGGAGATCCTGGTCGTGGGCGCGGCGCTGGTCACGTCGGTGCACAACGCCCTCCCTCCGCGCGGGCATTCCCCGGGCGGCCCCGGGCCGGGGCCGGCGGCCGTCGGCCGGCCGGTCAGGCGCCCGCCCCGGGTATTCGGCCCCGGCGGGCGTCCGCGTCCACGGCCCCGGCACCGGCCTTGGTCTTCCGGCGGCCCCAGGGCTTGTACACCGACAGGACCACGGTGAACAGGTAGAGCGACAGCGCCACCGCCGGGACGATCACCGTGTTGTACCGGACGAAGCCGAGGTCCGCCGCCGTGATCGGGCCGGTCGGGTGCGCGTCCACCACCCGCACCGCGTCGTGCAGCCGGTCGCTGAGCGCGAAGACGGAGGCCGCCATCGCCCCCAGCGTCAGCCAGAACTTGGTACTCACCCAGTAGTACCGGAACAGCCCCCAGGAGGTGCCGAGCCCGAGCGCCACCCCGCTCAGGAAGGTGAGCAGGCTCAGCGGCAGGATCAGCACGTCGCCGAGCAGGCCCATCGCCCGGTAGGCGGTGCGCAGCCGGTCGGCGTCGCCGCCACCCACGGCCGTCAGCGCCGTCACCGCCAGGGTGAGCAGGCAGAGCATCAGCGCCAGCCAGCTCACCGAGGCGGTGATGTGCAGGACGACCAGGCGTTTGCGCGCCGCCGGTGTCAGGCGGCGGCCCGCGGACCGCCGCCAGACACCGGACGCCGGTTCGGACGCCGTGACGGCGCCGGTGGGCGAGCGCACGGGGTACCTCCTTCGAGTCGGGGCCACGAGGACGGCCCCAGGCTCTCCCGTCAGATCCTCATCGGGCATCTGACGGTGGAAGTAACCTCGCCTACTCCCCGGCGAGTACACGCACCGGGCGACAGCCGGAGCGCTCCTCCCCGAGGAGCAGCACGGAACAGCGGGGAGCAGCCGGAGACAGCGGGAAACAGCCCCGACCGCGGTTCCCCCGGAGCCGGCCTCAGTCGGTCACCGCGAACCCCTGCGCCGCGCCCAGCTGCTGCAGCGAGGCCTGGCCGGGGATCCCGTCCGCCGCCCCCGCCTGGTACCCGCAGCGCCGCTGCCAGGCCGCGTACGCGGAGACCGTCCGGGTGCCGAACGAGCCGTCCACCCACCGCTGGTCGAGCAGCCCCTCGTCCGCGAGCGCCTGCTCCACGATGGCCACCTCGGACCCGTACGTCAGGTGCCCCTGGGCTGCCCCCGGGTCGGTCCCGGCGGCCGCGACCACGTGGGACACCGAGACCGTCCGCTGCCCGGGCAGGTAGCCGAGCAGCCGGCGCAGCGAGCTCTCCCCCGGGACGCCGTCCGCCGCCTGCCCGGCGTAGCCCAGACTCCCCTGGTAGTCCGCGTAGTTCTCGGTGTCCGCGTCCGTCCAGTTCGGGCCGGGGCCGGAGCGGTAGTGGTCGCCGAAGCCGTGCGCGACCAGCGCCCGCCCGACCACCGTCACCTGGTAGCCCTGGGCGCCGTAGCCGTACGGCAGGCCGTTGATGCTGACCTGGTAGCGGGCGGTCGTGACCGGGGGCACCGGCTGCTGCTGGGGCGGGATGCCCGGGGAGCCGGGCCCGGCCGTGAGGTCGGGCCAGGAGCCGGGGTCGGTGTGGTCGTTGTACGGCACGTGGGCGTGCGCGTACCAGCCGCCGAGGGCCTCCCAGGTCCGCTCGTCGCGGTGGCCGGAGAAGTCGGTCGGCCGGCCCATCGGCCAGATGTCGGGCACGCCCCAGGAGGAGATCCAGGCGTGGATCCGGTCCCAGCCCGCGCACGGGGTGTCGACCAGGCGCGGGTAGACGGCGCCCTGGTAGCGGCAGTAGGGGAAGAACACCGCCTCGATCTGGATCACCACCCGCCCGGCCCGGTTGGTGCGGGTGGGGCTCTGGCTGGGGCTGAGCAGGCTCTTCGAGCGGGAGTCGGCCGGGAACAGCTGCGCCGTGCGGCCGCTGAACGGGTCCCAGACCAGGTGCGGCGCGTCGCCGGCGCCGCTGCCGGTGAAGTAGCCGACCAGGTCCTCGTAGGAGCACCAGTCCTGCGGCGCGGCGGCGGTCGCGTTGCGGTCCCAGGTGATGTGGGCGATGGCCTTCGGCGGGTACTGCTGATCGGTCGGCGCGTGGTCGCCGAGGTCGTGGATCTCGGCACCGGGCAGCCACAGTTCGGGCATCGTGGGCTCCTCCGAACGGCGTGAGGGCATCACCTCCGGTATCGGCAGGCAGGGCTCACGGATTGACCCCGACGGCGCAAAACCCCGGCAATGAACCCCCCGTACCCGTCCGGCCGTTCGACTCAGCGAGGGCTCTTCGTCCTCACGTGCGATTCGGGCGCCCGTGCGGGGACGGCCGGTCGCACGGAAGGGGGCGCATTCCACCCCGTCGGGGCGCCGCTGTCAATCGTTGACTTCACAAGTGGTCTAGTCCACGGTGGTCCGGCAGACCGGCCCGAGCCGCCGTCCGGGATCCCCCTGTGCGCTCAACTGGCAATCACTGCACCGAATCTGACGATCCGATGGAGAAACCCGCACCATGCAAAGAGTCTGCCTCGCCCTGCCCACCATGCGGTCCTGCCCCGACACCATCGCGGAACTCGCCGAGGAGGCGGCCTACGCCGTCGCGACCTTCGGGGTCGAGGTGCACCTGCTCGTCCTCGACACCACCGACGCCGTCGCCTTCGCGGAGAACGCGGGCGCCGTGGCCGCGCTGGAGCCCACCCCCGGCGTGGTCGTCCACCACCTCGGCGAGGCGCGGCAGCGGGAGTTCCTGCGCCGGGTGGCCGAGCGCTCCGGCGCCGCCGACCCCGAACTGCTGCTCGACATGATGCTGCCGCCGGCCGTCGCGTACGGCTCCTGCGTCAACCGGCTCTTCCTCGGCGCGGCCGCCCTGGGCTGCACCTCGGCGCACCTGCGCAACGACGACGCCGACTTCCAGGTCGTCGACGGCCGGAAGGTCTTCCCGATCCACCACGAGCTGCTCTCGATCGGCCGGCCGGCCGGCGAGGCGGCGGCCGTCGTGTCCCGCTCCGAGCTCGACCCGGCCGACGCCGACAAGCCGGTGATGCTGGTCAGCGGCTCCTTCATCGGCGAACTCAACGTGGACATCAGCGAGATCCACGAGCTGGACCCGGCCGTCTACCGCGAGGTGGTGCGCCTGTGGACCCCGCCGGTGTGGTCGCAGGAGGAGCAGGACGCGATGGTGGACGTCTCCTTCAAGGGCGCCGGCTCCGAGCCGTTCACCACCGACGAGTCCGTCCTCGGCGTGCCCGACATCTGGGACGTCTACATGTGCAACATCGCCCTGGACCACCGGGCCTACGAGGTGCTGCCGCTGCTGCCCTCGATCGAGACGATCGGCAGCGACTACGCCCTGCTGCACGCCATGGTCCACTCCCGGCTGCCCGGCGTCGTCCACAACCGCCACATCGTCAACTACTACACGCCCGAGCGCCGCACCGGCTCCGGCTTCGTCAACTACCAGCTGCGGTTCGTCAAGTTCCTGCTCTCGATGCTGTACCTGTACCCGGTCTACGGCGGCATGATCGACCTCGGCCGCGGGCTGCTGGACGAGCGGCACGGGCTGAAGGTCGAGCCGCTCCTCGACCTGGTGCGCGGCAGCGTCGACTGGGACCGGGCCGGGAACGAGCACTGCCTGGACGTCCTGGACCGCTCCTACCGCAAGCTGGGCGGCAAGTACGCCGAGCTCGCGGACGTGGTGGCCGAGCGGCGGCAGCAGCTGCTGGACGAGGCGCGGGCGGACGCCGAGCGCTGGGCGGTGCTGGTGGAGGCCTGGGCGGCACTGGTGGCCGCCTCCCGCGCGGAGGGGCTCGGCGCCTCGGAGGTTCCGGCCTAGTGGGCGAGGACCTCCGGATCCGGCTCCTGGCCGACGGCGACTGGGACGCCGTGGTCGCGCTGGAGTACGACGCCTACGCGGCCGACGGCCTGTCGGAGGGCCGGGAGGCGCTGCAGTCCCGCGCCCTCGGCTCGCCGGAGACCTGCTTCGTGCTGGAGCAGGGCGGCACGGTCCGCGGCTACCTGCTGAGCCTGCCGTACCCGCCGCTGCGCTGCCCGGACCTCGCCCGGGCGGAGGACGCGGTGCACGAGTCGGGCAACCTGCACGTGCACGACCTGGTGATCGCCGAGGACCTGCGCGGCCGGGAGGTCGCGCTGGGGTTCATCCGGCACTTCCGGGAGCGGGCGGAGGAGCTGGGCTTCGAGCGGATCTCGATGGTCGCGGTGCGCGGGGCGGACATCCTGCTGCGGCTGCTCGGCTACCGCGCGCACCGGGAGGTGGCGGTCCCCGCGTCCTACGGGCGGCGCGCCGTCTACATGTCGATGCCGGTGCGCTGACCTGCGGGGATACCTGGACCCATGCCCACTCTTCTGGCCTAGTCCGGACGGCGAAGATCACCCCATCGGGTGAAGCTGGTGGCGGCTGCGCCCGCGCGCGCGGCCGCCGGCAGCACCCGTCCGTACGCCCGAGGGAGAAGCGCATGAAGGCCGCCGTCGTCCACGACTTCACCGCACCGCTGGCCGTCGAGGACCGCCCCCTACCGAAGCCCGCCGCGCACCAGGTCCGGGTCCGGATCGAGGCCTCCGGCCTCTGCCACACCGACATCCACGCCGCCCACGGCGACTGGCCGGTCAAGCCCAGCCCGCCGTTCGTCCCCGGGCACGAGGGCGTCGGCATCGTCGAGGCGGCCGGCGACCAGGTCCGGCACGTCCGGGTGGGCGAACGGGTCGCCATCCCCTGGCTCGCGGACGCCTGCGGGCGCTGCGACCACTGCGTCTCCGGCTGGGAGACGCTCTGCCTCCAGCAGCACAACAGCGGCTACTCGGTGGACGGCGCCTACGCGGAGTACGCGCTCGCGCACGGCGACTACGTCGTCCCCGTCCCGGACGGCATCGACCCGCTGGACGCCGCCCCGCTGTCCTGCGCGGGCGTCACCACCTACAAGGCGCTCAAGGTCTCTGACGCCCGGCCCGGCACCCGGGTGCTGGTCTCCGGCATCGGCGGACTCGGCCACCTGGCCCTCCAGTATGCCCGGATCTTCGGCGCCGAGACCATCGCCGTCGACGTCACCGACGACAAGCTCGCCCTGGCCCGCGAGCTCGGCGCCGACCACGTCCTGGACGCCCGCACCCAGGACGTCGCGGCCGAGGTCCAGGCCCTGGGCGGCGCCCACGCCTCGATCGCCCTCGCCGTCAGCAACGCCTCCTTCCAGGCGGCCTACGGCGCCCTGCGCCGCGGCGGCACCCTCGTCCTGGTCGCCCTCCCGGCCGAGGGCAGGCTCGAACTCCCGGTCTTCGAGACGGTGCTGAACGGCACCAAGGTGATCGGCTCGATCGTCGGCACCCGCGAGGACCTCGCCGAGGTCTTCCGCCTGCACGCCCTCGGCCGCACCCGGGTGATCCGCGAGACCCGCCGGCTGGAGGACGTGAACGCCTGCTTCGACGAGGTCCTGAGCGGCAAGGTCTCCGCCCGCCTGGTCTTCGACCTGCGCTGACACCCCCACTCACCCCCGTCCACGGCGCGGGTCGGCCGACGGGCCGCGCCCGGCTACGTCCGGATCGCGTCTCAGTCGCGTCTCCGTTCGGTTCGGCATGGGTACGAACCGGGCCCCGGTCCGGGATCGTGGGGGCAACCACTCGTGCGGCAAGGGGAGTTGCCATGGGGGACGGCCGGGGCTTGGCACCGGATGCGGTGGCGGCACTGCTGGGCGACGGGCCGCACCGGGCGGTGGCGGAGGTCGTCCGGGCGCGGTTGCGGACGGTGCCGGAGGGGGCCCGGGCGCTGACGGCGGCGGAGGCGAGCCCGGGGGACGCGCGGGCACGGGCGCTGCTGACCGCCGCCGTCGACCACCTGCTGGCCGCGGACCCGGCGTTCGCGCGGTACCTCGCCACCACCGGGCTCGGGAAGCCGGCCGACCCGCCGACCGTCCAGCTGCGGAGCGAGCCCGGCACCGTGCAACTGCGGGTCGGACCGCCGTCCACGCCGCCGCCGGCGAACCCGGCCACCGTCCAGCTGCGGCTCGACCCGGGGGCCGCCCGCGCCCGGACGCTCGCCGCCCGGCGGAGCGGCACCGGCATCGTGGTGGCGCTCGCCCTGGTGCTGATCGCCGCGCTGGTCGCGATCGGCATCCACCTGGGCTCGCGTCCGCTGCTGAAGCCGGGCGGGCCCGGACTGGCGCACGCCGCACCGCCGCTGGGCGACCCGGCGCTGGTCCGGGCGGTGCTGCCCGACGCACGGGCGCTGCCGGGCGGCTGGCAGGTGCGGCGGGAGCCGACGGCGGGGACCGCCCGGGGCGGCGGGCTGCCGTGCCTGCTCCCGGACTCCTGCGACCTTCAACTCGCCTCCGCCACCGTGACCTTCGGTTCGGCCTCGGCGCAGACCGTGGAGTTCGGCGTGGCCTCCTTCGCCTCCCCCGAGGCCGCCGCCCGCGCCTTCGACCACACGCTCGACCGGACGGCCGGCACCGACCCGGCGGCGGCCGTCCCGCGGATCGGCGACCAGAGCGCCGTCCGCGTCCAGGGCTCCTCGTCGGCGGTGGCACTGGCCAGGGTCGGCAGCGTGCTGCTCGTCGTGCGCGAGGAGGGGTCGGGCGACCAGCTCACCGGGCCCGCGTTCACCGGCCTCGCCGAGCTGGTCGCCGAGCGTGCCCGGCAGGCGCAGGAGGGCCGCACGCCCGATGCCGCCGCGGACGGCGCGAGCAGCTGACGGTCCGGTCCCGTCGAGGCGGTCCGGGACCGCCGGCTGCCGGCCGTCCCGGACCGCGGACCCGAGCGGGGAGCCCGGCGGGGAGCCGGGCGACAACGGGGACCAGGAGCCAGGGAGCACCGGAGGCGCCGGGGAGAGCGCCACCAGGGCCGTCGCCCGAATGCGTGTATCGCTCTCTTGACTGGCGTCACTGAAGCGCCATACTGGGCCTCACTCCCCGCTCGCACAACGAGGTGCCCGCCCATGGAGCTCTCACCCTCGGCGCACGTGGACACGTTCTGTCGAGACCACCTCCCGCCCTTCGAGCAGTGGCCCGAACTCCTCTTTGAACTCCCGGAGTTGGCCTACCCCGACCGCCTGAACTGCGCCGCCGCCCTACTCGACGACACCATCGAACGCCTCGGCCCGGACCGCCGCTGCCTGCTCACCCCCACCGGGAGCTGGACCTACGGCGAACTGCGCGGCCACACCGACCGGATCGCCCGCCTGCTGACCGAGGACCTCGGCCTCGTCCCCGGCAACCGGGTCCTGCTGCGCGGTCCCAACACCCCCTGGCTGGCCGCCTGTTGGCTCGGCATCCTGAAGGCCGGCGGGGTGGCCGTCACCACCATGCCACTGCTGCGCGCCGCCGAGCTGACCGAGCTCACCGGCATCGCCCGGCCCGCCCTCGCCCTGTGCGACCACCGCTTCCTGGACGAGCTGGACCGGGCCCGGACCCCCGGGCTGCGCGTCCTGCCCTACGGCGGCCCCGGCCCCGAGGACCTCACCGCCCGCTGCGCCGCCAAGCCCGCCGGCTTCCCCGCCGTCCCGACCGCCGCCGACGACGTCGCGCTGATCGCCTTCACCTCGGGCACCACCGGCCGCCCCAAGGCCACCCTGCACTTCCACCGCGACGTGCTCGCCATCGCCGACACCTTCTCCCGCCACCTGCTCCACCCCACCCCCGAGGACCTCTTCACCGGCACCCCGCCGCTCGGCTTCACCTTCGGCCTCGGCGGCCTGCTGGTCTTCCCGCTGCGCGCGGGCGCCGCCGGCCTGCTGCTGGAGCAGGCCACCCCCGAGCAGCTCGCCGAACAGGTCCGCCGGCACCGGGTGAGCGTCCTGTTCACCGCGCCGACCGCCTACCGGGCGATCCTGGCCGCCGGGCTGGCCGACCGGCTGGCCGGGGTGCGGCACTGCGTCTCGGCGGGCGAGCCGCTGCCCGCCGCCGTCTGGCAGGCCTTCCACACGGCCACCGGACAGCGGCTGATCGACGGCATCGGCGCCACCGAGCTGCTGCACGTGTTCGTCTCGGCCGCCGGCCGGGACATCCGCCCCGGCTCCACCGGCCGGCCCGTCCCCGGCTTCCGGGCCGCGGTCCTGGACGGGCAGGGCCGCCCGGTGCCGGACGGCGAGCCCGGGATGCTCGCCGTCAAGGGCCCGACCGGCTGCCGCTACCTGGACGACGAGCGCCAGCTGGACTACGTCCGCGGCGGCTGGAACCTCACCGGTGACACCTACGTCCGGGACCGCGACGGCTACTTCTGGTTCCGGGCCCGCAACGACGACATGATCGTCTCCTCCGGCTACAACATCGCCGGGCCCGAGGTGGAACAGGCGCTCGCCGCCCACCCCGACGTGGCCGACTGCGCGGTGGTCGGCGCACCGGACGAGCGGCGCGGCGCGGTGGTCAAGGCGTACGTGGTGCTGCGCGCGGGCGTACCGGCCGGGCCCGAGACGGCCCACGCGCTCCAGGAGCACGTCAAGCGCGCCATCGCGCCCTACAAGTACCCGCGGGCGGTCGAGTTCGTGCCCGAGCTGCCGCGCACCGCGACCGGCAAGCTGCACCGCGCCGAGCTGCGCCGACGGGCCGCGCTGACCCCGGCCAGCGTCACCGTCGAGCGCCGGGTGGAGTGGTCCGACACCGACGCCGCCGGGCACTACCACTTCTCCGCCGTGCAGCGCTGGGCCGAGGCGGCGGAGGCGGCCCTGCTGCGCCGGCTCGGGCTCGCCGAGCTGTTCGGGCGGATACCCCGGGTGCACTTCGAGGCCGACTACCGCGAACGGCTCTGGTTCGGCGACCTCGTCCGCACCGAACTGCGGGTCGTCCGGGTCGGCGGCTCCTCCCTGCACTACGCCTTCGAGGTGCACGGCCCGCACGGGCTGGCCGCGAGCGGGCGGATGTCGGTGGTGCACGCCGCGCCGCAGGACGGGGGCTCCCAGCCGTGGCCCGCGCAGGTCCGCCGCACGCTGGCCGAGGCGGGGCCGCAGCGGCCCGAGGTGCTCGCATGAGCACGGCACCGGACCGCGCGGGCCGACCGGACGCGGCTCCGCGGGCGGTGCGCCGGATCGCGGTGATCGGCGCCGGCCCCGGCGGGCTCTACTTCGCCGCCCTGGCCAAGCAGCTGGCACCCGACCGGGACATCACCGTCTTCGAACGGGACGGCCGGGACGACGAGTTCGGCTTCGGCGTGGTCTTCTCCGACGAGACCCTGGACGGCATCGCCCGGGCCGACCCGCTCGTCTTCGCCGCGATCAGCGCCGAGTTCGCCCGCTGGAGCGACATCGACATCCGCTACGCGGGCGAGGTCCGCACCAGCGGCGGCCACGGCTTCGCCGCCCTGGACCGCAACCGGCTGCGCGCCGTCCTCCGACAGCGCTGCGCCGAGCTGGCGGTGGACGTGCGCTACCGCACCCCGGCCCCGCCCGTCGACCGACTGTCCGCCGAGTACGACCTGGTGGTGGCCGCCGACGGCATCCGCTCCGGCACCCGGGCCGCCCACCCCGAGAGCTTCCGCCCCGACCTGGACGAACGCCACTGCCGCTACATGTGGCTCGCCACCGACAAGGTCTTCGAGGCCTTCACCTTCATCATCGAGCGGTACGACTTCGGTGTCCTCCAGGTGCACGCCTACCCGTACAGCGCCACCCGCTCGACCTTCATCGTCGAGGCGGCCGCGGACGCCTGGCACCGCGCCGGCTTCGAGGCCCTGGCCGCACGGGAGTCGGCGCGCGGAGAGAGCGACCTGGCGAGCGTGCGGCGCTGCGCCGAGCTGCTCGCCGGGCACCTGGACGGCCACCGGCTGATCCCCAACGCCTCCCGCTGGATCCGCTTCACCACGGTCCGGAACGCGAGCTGGCGCCACCGCAACGTGGTCCTGCTCGGCGACGCCGCGCACTCCGCGCACTTCTCGATCGGCTCCGGCACCAAGCTCGCCCTGGAGGACGCCCTCGCCCTGGCCGCCGCACTGAGCGAACAGCCCGCCCTGGACGCGGCGTTGGCCGGGTACGAGGCCGAGCGGCGCCCGGTGGTGGAGTCCACCCAGCGCGCCGCGCAGGCCAGCCTGGAATGGTTCGAGACCATCGGGCGGCGCACCGGGCAGGGGATCGACCGGTTCGCCTTCAACCTGCTCACCCGCAGCCGGCGGGTCACCTACGGCAACCTGCGGGCCCGCGACCCCGCCTTCGTGGACGCCGTGGACACCGCCTTCGGCGGCTCGCCCGGGGTGCCGCCGATGTTCCGGCCGCTGAAACTGGGCGCGCTGGAACTGCGCAACCGCGTCGTGGTGCCCCCGCTCGCCACCTTCACCTCCCCCGACGCGCTGCCCAGCGGCTTCGACCGCGCCCAGCTGACCGGCCACGCGCTCGGCGGCGCGGGGCTGGTGATCGCCGGGATGACCGCGGTCAGCCCCGAGGGCCGGGCCACCGACCGCTGCCCGGGCCTGTGGGCCGACCACCAGGAGGCCGCCTGGCGCCGACTCGTCGACGCCGTACGGGCGGTGAGCGACACCCCGCTCGGCATCCAGCTCACCCACGCCGGCCGCCGGGGCGCGACCGCCGCCCCCGGACCGGACGGCGTCGGGCGCCCGCTCGCCGAGGGCTGGCCGCTGATCGCCCCCTCGGCCCTCCCCTGGGACACCGGCAGCCCGGTGCCGCACGAGGCGAACGACATCCAACTGACCGCCGTCACCGCGGACTTCGCGGCCGCCGCCGAGCGGGCCGCCCGGGCCGGCTTCGACGTGCTGGAGCTCCAGTTCGGCCACGGCCACCTGCTCTCCTCCTTCCTCTCCCCGCTCACCAACCGCCGCACCGACCGCTACGGCGGTCCGCTCGCCCACCGGCTGCGGCTGCCACTGGAGGTGCTGACGGCGGTGCGCGCCGTCTGGCCGGCCGGGCGGCCGCTGGTGGTGCGGATCTCGGCTTGCGACTGGGCGCCCGGCGGCACCACCGAGGAGGAGGCCGTGGCGATCGGCCGCGCGCTCGCCGGGGCCGGGGCGGACGCGCTGGACGTCTCCACCGGCGAGGTGGTGGCGCACCAGCGGCCGCCGTACGGGCGCGGCTACCAGACGCCGTTCGCCGAACTGGTCCGCGCCGCCACCGGCCTGCCGACCATCGCGGTCGGCGCCATCTCCGGGTTCGACGACGCGGACTCCGTCCTGCTGGCCGGCCGGGCCGACCTGGTCGCGGTCGGCCGCGCCCACCTGTACGACCCGCTCTGGACGCTGCACGCCGCCGCCGAGCGGAACCACACCGGGCCGGGCGCCCGCTGGCCCGAACCCTGGCGGGCCGGCAGCCGGAAGCCGCCCGGGCCGAACGCCGACCGGGTCGCCCCGCGCCTGCACCTGCTGCGCGAGCCGCCCCCGCCCGTCCACCGCCGCTGGTCACCGGACCTTCCGTGAGCGGCCCCCGAGCCCCTCGAGAGGCCGTCGCGTTCCCCACCGCAGCCCCCGAGGAGGGACGAGGAACCATGCCCGACCTGCCCCGCTTCACCGCCGCCGCCGTCCAGGCCGCCCCGGTCTACCTGGACCCGGCCGCCACCGTCGACAAGGCCGTCGCGCTGATCCACGAGGCGGCCGGGCACGGCGCCGAACTGGTGGTCTTCCCCGAGGTCTTCGTGCCCGGCTACCCGTACTGGAACTGGACGATGAACCCGGTGCAGGGCTCGCCCTGGTACGACCGGCTGTACCGGGCCGCCGTGGACGTCCCCGGCCCGTACGTCGACACCCTGCGGGCCGCGGCCCGGCAGGCCGGCGTGGTGCTGGTGATCGGGGTCAACGAACGCGGCCGGCCCGGCCTCGGACCGCTGTACAACACCCTGCTGATCATCGGCGCGGACGGCGAACTGCTCGGCGTGCACCGCAAGCTGGTGCCGACCTGGGCCGAGAAGCTGACCTGGGGGCAGGGCGACGGCAGCACCCTCACGGTGCACCCCACCGCCGTCGGCCCGCTCGGCGCGCTGGCCTGCGGCGAGAACACCAACCCGCTGGCCCGCTTCACCCTGCTGGCCCAGGGCGAACTCGTCCACGCCGCCTGCTACATCGCGCTGCCGGTGGGCCCCGAGGACTACGACATGGCGGACTCCATCGCCCTGCGCACCGCCGCGCACTGCTTCGAGGGCAAGGTGTTCTCGGTCGTCTCCTGCTCCACCGTCTCCCCCGAGATCGTGGACCTGATCGCCGGCGACGACCCGCGGCTCCGCAAGCAGCTCGCCCGCCCGCACAGCGCCCTGTCCGGGATCTTCGGCCCGGACGGCCGTGCCGTCACCGAACCGCTGGTGGACGAGGAGGGCATCGTCTACGCCGAGATCGACCTCGGCCGCTGCGTCCAGCCCCGGCAGATGCACGACATCGTCGGCCACTACAACCGCTTCGACGTCTTCCGGCTGCACGTGGACAACCGCCCGCTGCGGCCGTTGGTGTTCCCCGAGGAGGAGGCATGACCAGCCCCGAACGCACCCCCGGCCACGACGGTCACGGTAGTCACAACGGTCACGACGACGACCGGATCGGCCGGGCCAGGGTCACCGACAGCCCGGAACTGCTCGCCTACTACGAGGAGTTGGCCAAGTACCAGGCCGGTGCCCTGTGGACGGTCGCCAACGAGATCGAGCCCTGGTACCCGCAGCCGAGGTCCGTCCCCGTGCTCTGGCGCTACGCCGACCTCCGCCCGCTGGTGCACAAGGCCCTGCCGCTGGTGAAGGCCGACGACGCCGGGCGCCGGGTGGTGATGCTGGTGAACCCCGGCCGCCGCGAACTGAGCGCCGCTGTAGGCCTGTTGTACACCGGGCTGCAGATCATGGGCCCCGGCGAGGCGATGACCGCGCACCGCCACCAGGCCTCCGCACTGCGCTTCGTCCACGAGGGCACCGGCGCCTGGACCGTCGTGGACGGGCAGAAGCTCAAGGTCGGCCCGCGCGACTTCGCGATCACCCCGAACAACACCTGGCACGAGCACGGCAACGAGGCCGACGACGCCCCGGTGATCTGGCAGGACGGCCTGGACATCCCGCTGGTCAACACCCTCGACGCCAACTTCTACGAGGTCCACCCGGAGCTGTACCAGCGGCCCGGGCCGGTCACCAACTCCTCGCTGCTCAGCTACGGCGGCAACCTGCTGCCGTACGGCGTCGAGAAGTGGACCCGCCCCTACTCGCCGCTGTTCGGCTGGCCCTGGGAGCCCAGCTACCACGCGCTCTGCCGACTCGCCCGCGCCACCGAGGGATCGCCCTTCGACGGCGTGGTCATGGAGTACACCAACCCCGTCACCGGCGGCCCGGTGATGCCGACCATGTCCGCCCACCTGCAACTGCTGCGACCGGGCCAGGCCACCCGCGCCCACCGGCACACCGGCTCGGTGGTGTACACCGCGGCCAAGGGGCGGGGCGCCTCGGTGATCGCCGGCCACCGCTTCGAGTGGCAGCGGGGGGACGTCTTCGTCGTCCCGTCCTGGGCCTGGCACGAGCACGCGAACCTCGACCAGGGCGAGGACGCCTGCCTGTTCTCCTTCAACGACTTCCCGGTGATGCACGCGCTCGGCCTCCACCGCGAAGAGGCCCACCCGGACGGGCAGCAGCCCACCACCACCGCCTGACCAGGAGCCCCACCGCCATGCACCTGTTGACCTTCCGAATCGCCGACCCCGCTGCCACCGCCGAAGCCGCAGCCGCCCCGCGCCTCGGCGCCCGGCTCGACGGCGACCGGGTCGCCGACCTGACCTCCCTGGCCTCCGCCGCCGGTGCTCAACTCCCGCCCGACCTCCTCGGGTTGATCCGCGCCGGGGAACCGGCCCTGGCCGTCGTCCGCGAGCTGCTCGCCGGCTCCCCGGCCACCAGGCCGCTCGCCGAGGTCTCGCTGTGCGCGCCGCTGCGCCCCGGCAAGATCGTCGGCGTCGGCCTCAACTACGTGGAGCACGTGGCCGAGTCGCACCGCACCCTGGACACCGACCGCGAACTCCCCGACCGCCCGGTGCTGTTCGGCAAGCCCTCGACCGCCGTCACCGGCCCGGGCGGGCCCATCCCGCACAACGCCGACCTCACCAAGCAGCTCGACTGGGAGTGCGAACTCGCCGTGGTGATCGGCGCGCCCGCCTTCCGGGTGGCCGAGGCGGAGGCGCTGCGGCACGTGTTCGGCTACAGCATCGTCAACGACATCAGCGCCCGCGACCAGCGCCGCTCCGGCCAGTGGTTCTTCTCCAAGGGCCAGGACGGCTACGCCCCCTTCGGCCCGGTCGTGGTGACCGCCGACGAGATCCCCGACCCGCAGCGGCTCGACCTCTCGCTGAAGGTCAACGGCGAGCCGCGGCAGGACTCCAACACCCGCCACATGCTGTTCGGCGTCGCCCGGCTGATCGCCGACATCTCCTCCGGCGTCACCCTGGAACCGGGCGACGTGATCGCCACCGGCTCCCCCTCGGGCGTCGGCGCCGGGATGGTGCCCCCGCGGTTCCTCCAGCCCGGCGACCTCGTCGAGGCCACCATCGAGCGGATCGGCACGCTCGCCAACCCCGTGGTCGACGCCCGCTGACCAGCCCCGACCGGAAAGGACCGTCCGCCCGATGACCACCTACCGGATCGGCCAGATCGTCCCGAGTTCCAACGTCACCATGGAGACCGAGGTCCCCGCCCTGCTGCGGGCCCGCGAGGCGGTCGCCCCCGAGCGGTTCACCTTCCACTCCAGCCGGATGCGGATGACCAGGGTCACCCCCGAGCAACTGCGCGCCATGGACGCCGAGTCCGACCGCTGCGCCGCCGAGCTCTCGGACGCCCGGGTGGACGTGCTCGGCTACGCCTGCCTGGTCGCGGTGATGGCCACCGGCCACGGCTACCACCGCGAGGCCGAGCGGCGGCTGCACCTGCGCACCATCCAGAACGGCGCCCCCGCGCCCGTGGTCACCAGCGCCGGCGCCCTGGTCGCCGGGCTGCACGAACTCGGGGCCGCCAAGGTCGCGATGGTCACCCCGTACCTGCGGCCGCTGGCCCGGACGGTGGTCGAGTACCTCGCCGCGGAGGGCATCGAGGTGCTCGACCACGCCGCCCTGGAGATCGCCGACAACCTCGACGTGGCCGCCCACGACCCGGCCCGGCTGCCCGCGATCGCCCGCGGTCTCGCCCACGCCGGGGCGGACGCCGTGGTGCTCTCGGCCTGCGTACAACTGCCCTCGCTGTCCGCCGTCGAGGAGGCCGAGCAGCAGCTCGGCAAGCCCGTGGTCTCGGCCGCCGTCTGCACCACCCACCAGCTGCTGCGGGCCCTCGGCCTGCCCGCCTTCGCCCCCGGGGCCGGGACCCTGCTCTCCGGCGCCTACGCGTAGCGGGCGGTAGCGGTACGCGCAGGAGGCGTCACCCGTAGCAGGTGTTCCGTGCGCTTCCCGCCGGATCGGCGCATCCGGCAAAGATCGGCAAGACCCTTCCGATGTCCCGCACCCTCGTTATGATCGCCACCAGTCGCCGGGGAGGAGGGCCCGCGCATGTCCGAGAACGCACCCCGGCCGAGCTCCCTGATCAACACCGTCTACGGCGAGTTCGTCCGCCGCCTCGGCGGCTGGATATCCATCGCCGACCTGATCGCCCTGCTGGCCGAGCTGGACGTCGACGGCCCGGCCGTCCGCTCGGCGACGTCCCGGCTGAAGAAGGCCGGCACCCTGCTCCAGGAGCGCCGCGGCGGAACCGGCTACCGGCTCGCCCCGGCGGTGGAGCCGGTCTTCGAGGAGGGCGACCGGCGGATCTTCCACAGCCTGGAGCCCGCCGCACTCGCCGACGGCTGGGTGGTGGCGGTCTTCTCGGTGCCCGAGTCCGCCCGCGCCCACCGCCACCAGCTGCGCTCCCGGCTGAGCTGGCTCGGCTTCGGCAACGCCGCCCCCGGGGTCTGGCTGGCGCCCGCCCGGCTGCTGCCGGACGCCCGCCGGCTGCTGGACCGGCTCGGGCTGAGCGCCTACGTCCACCTGTTCCTCTCCGCCGAGTACGCCGGCTTCGCCGATCTCCGGACGGCGGTGGCGAGTTGGTGGGACCTCCCGGCGATCGAGGCGCAGTACGCGGCCTTCGCCGACGCCTGGCACCCGGCCGCCGAGGAGCGGCGCGACCGGTCGCCGGTCGACCCGGCCGAGGCGTTCCGCGCCTACGTGCCGATGCTCACCCAGTGGCGCCGCCTGCCGTACCTGGACCCGGGGCTGCCCGCGCAGCTGCTGCCCGCCGGCTGGAACGCGGTGCCGGCCCGCGCGGTGTTCACCGAGTTGCACGGACTGCTCGCCGAGCCCAGTCTTCGGTACGTCGAGAAGGTCACCGGGCTGTCCCGCCCCCCGGTGTGTCCGGCGATCCAGGAGCCGCAATGACCGACCCCGCCCCCGTCCCCGCCGACCTGCTGATCCGGGCCGCCGCCGTGCACACCCTGGTGCCCGGCGAGCCGCCCCGCCGGGCGGTCGCCGTCACCGGCGGCCGGATCACCGCCCTGTCCCCCGCGCCCGACGGCCTGGACGCCCTGGTCGGCCCGGCCACCGAGGTGGTGGACGCCCCGGGCTCGACGGTGCTGCCCGCCTTCGACGACACCCACACCCATCTGGTCATGGCCGGGCACAGCGTCCACGGCGTGCCCGTCCACCGGGCCCACGATCTGGCCGGGTTCCTCGCCCTGATCCGCGAGCGCGCCGCCCGCACCCCCGCCGGGGAGTGGATCCAGACCACGGTCAACTGGCAGGAGGTACTGCTGGCCGAGCAACGGATGCCCACCACCGGGGAGTTGGACGCGGCCACCGCGGACCACCCGGTGCTGGTGCGCCGCGGCGCGTACAACATGGTACTCAACTCGGCCGCGCTGCGGCTGGCCGGGATCACCGAGGCCACCGAGGCACCGCCCGGCGGCGTGATCGAGCGCGACCGGCACGGACGGCTCACCGGCCGGCTGGTCGACCGGGCGGTCGAGCTGGTCGAGCGGGTGCTGCCGCGCCCCACCCTCGCGGAGCGGATCGAGGGCCTGCGCGCCGCCTCCGCCGACTTCGCCGCCACCGGCATCGGCACCGTCCGCGACTGCCTGGTGCCGGTCGAGGACCTGGAGGTGCTGGACGCCGCGCGGGCCGGGGGCGCCCTGGCCGTCCGGGTCCGGGCGCTGGTCTCCGGCTTCGCCGCCCGCACACCGGAGCAGGTGGACGCGCTGCTGGAGCGGATGGACGCCTGGCGCTCCGCCGGCCGGGACGACGGCCGACTGAGCCTGTGGGGCGTCAAGTTCGGCATCGACGGCGGTTTCGAGGCGGGCGCCGTGGAGGAGCCCTACCGGGGGCAGCCGTGCTACCACGGCCGGCTGCTCTGGGAGCCGGCCGAGCTGCTCGCGGCGGTGGACCGGGTGGTCGGGCGGGGCTGGCGGGTCGGCGTGCACGCCTGGGGCGACCGCGGGCTGCGGGTGCTGCTGGACGTCTTCGAGCAGGTGGCCGCGCGCCGCCCCGGCCTGCCGCCCGGTACCCTGGTGGTCGAGCACGGCGGCCTGGCCCGCCCCGGACAGCGGGCCCGGGCGATCGCCCTCGGCATCCCGGTGACGGTCCAGCACCCGCTGCTGCACGACGGCGCGCTCACCCAGCAGCGGGCCTGGGGCGAGGAGCGCACCGCCGCGCTCTTCCCGCTGCGCGAGTGGCTGGACGAGGGCGCGCTGATCACCGGGGGCTCGGACTTCCCGGTCGGCCCGTACGGCGCGATGGTGTCGGTCTGGGGCATGACCACCCGGGGCACCACGGCCGGGGTGGTCGGCCCGGAGCACGCGATCGGCCGGGCCGAGGCGGTCGCCCTGCACACCGTGAACGCGGCCCGGCTGACCGGCGAGAGCGCGGTGCGCGGCAGCCTGCGGCCGGGGGCGTTCGCCGACCTCACGGTGTGGCCGGTCGATCCGCTGGACTGCCCGGTGGACGCGCTGCGCGACCTTCGCCCCACCCGCACGGTGGTCGACGGCCGTACCACGCACCGGAGTTGACGGGCCGTCAGGCCGCCGCGAGCTCCCGCAGGTCGATGCCGCGGTGCAGCGCGCGCAGGTCCTCGTGCAGCGTGGACGGCGGAACGGCGAGCACCCCGCAGCGGGCCCGGGCCAGGCACTGCCGGGTGACCGAGCGGCGCGTCAGCCCGCGCAGCCTGACCCGCAGGCCGCCCTGCTCGCCGGTGCTGACCACCAGCAGGTCGCCCGGACGGTCGGCGAGCCCGGTCAGCACCGTGGCGGCATCGCCGCGCACGACCAGCGGCCGCACCGGCACGCCGATCGGCAGACCGCCGAAGGCCTGCTCCAGCACGCTCGCCATCCGCGCCTCGGCGAGCTCCTGCCAGGCGCGCAGCAGCGGCGGGCACGGCCGGGCCCGGTAGTTGCGCTCGCCGCCGACCGGCGTCCAGGCGAGCACCGGCACCAGCACCGCCTGCCGGACCCGGGCCTCCTCGGCCGCCCGGTGCAGGGCGGTCAGGCTGTGCAGGGAGCCGCTGACTCCGACGATGACGCGGGCGCCGTCCGACATGATCCTTCACTTTCCGATGTCAAAACTCTTCAATGTCTGCGATTAGGTTGCCATACTCCCAATTTGGCCTGCAAATCGAAGGCATTAACTGAATATCACCGTGCATCGCTCGGCATACCCATGCCCTGGGCGCAATATTCGAGCACCTGTTCGAACTAGGGCGTACGCTGACCCCATGCACGGCACCGTCCACCTCCAGCCCTCGCTGTTCGACGACACCGACCGCGGCGGCGTCCGCCTCGGCCCGCTCGACGGCCTGCGACGGCAGCCGCTCGGCGACGGCGCCTGGCTGGACCTGCTCCCGGGCTGGCTGCACGGGGCCGACGAGCTGTTCGAACAGCTGGCCGCCACCGTGCCCTGGCGCGCCGAACGCCGCGAGATGTACGAGCGGACGGTCGACGTCCCGCGCCTGCTGGCCTCCTACCCGGCGCACGCCGAACCGCCGCACCCGGTGCTCGGCCTGGCCCGGGCCGCCCTGAGCGACCACTACGCCCGGGAGCTGGGCGAGCCGTTCCGCACCCTCGGACTCTGCTACTACCGGGACGGCCGGGACAGCGTGGCCTGGCACGGTGACCGGATCGGGCGCGGCGCCCGCGAGGACACCATGGTGGCGATCCTCTCCGTCGGCGAGCCGCGCACACTGGCGCTGCGGCCCCGGTCCGGCGGCACGACCGTCGTCCGCCACCCGCTCGGCCACGGGGACCTGGTGGTGATGGGCGGCTCCTGCCAGCGCACCTGGGAACACGCGGTCCCCAAGACGGCCCGCCCGGTGGGCCCGCGGATCAGCGTCCAGTTCCGGCCGCACGGGGTGTCCTAGGCATCGTCGTCGGGGACGCCCGCTTGCCGCGCACCCGCCGGGCGCGGAGGCTGGCGGGTGGGGCCGTTGCTCCGGGCACCGGACGCCGGGCGCCGGACACCGGGCCCGCCAGGAGGACCGCATGCCGAAGCCGGGCAACTACCGCGCCGGGGTCCCGTGCTGGGTCGTGCTCACGACGCCGGACACCGCACGGGCGCAGGCCTTCTACGGCGCGCTGTTCGACTGGGAGTTCGTCCCGACCGGCCCCGCCGAGGCGGTGGCCACCCGGTACGGCGCCCAGGTCGCGGCCGTCGAACGGGCCCGGCCGAGCGACCCGCCCGCCTGGACCACCTTCCTCGCCTGCCCCGACCCGCTGCGCACCGCCGCCGCCGTCCGGGCCGCCGGCGGCCGCCTCGCCCGCGAACCGTACGAGGTGCCCGAGCAGGGCCGCGCCGCGCTCGCCGTCGACCCGCTCGGTGCCCGCTTCGGGCTCTGGCGGGCCGGCACCATCGACGGCGCCGGACTGGTCGACGAACCGGGCGCGTTCGCCTGGAACGAGCACCTCTCCCCCGACCCCGACGCCGCGCGGGCCTTCTACCGCCGGGTCGTCGGCTACAGCTACGACCGGCCGCGGGCGGGCCACACCCTCGCCCGGGTGGCCGGTCGGCCCGCGTGCAGCATCGGCCCCTCCGACCCCTCCAGCCCCTCCGGCCCGGGCGCCGGTTCGGAGGGAGGCGCACGCTGGCTGGTCCACTTCGCGACCGAGGACACCGACCGCGCGGCCGACCGGCTGCGCGCCCTCGGCGGCGCCGTCGTCACCGGTCCGGCGCCGGGGCCGTTCGGCCGCACCGCGCTGGTCCGGGACGACGCCGGCGCGGAGTTCGTGCTGGTCGCCGTCCCGGCCAGCGACTCCGCGGCCGCGGCCTGAGCCCGGGCCGCCGACGCTCCCGCCCTTCACCCGGGGAGCCGGCGAGGCCGCTGCCGTCCCGTCAACTTGCCTCTACGGCAAGAAGATTCGGTACGACCCCACCGCCCGAGGGCGGCCGGACCCGCCGACCCGGCTGTCCGTTGCGCCCGCTACCGTGCTGATATGAGTTCCTTCCTGCGCGCGTACCTGGTCGACCCCGCGGAGCTCCGTGCCCGCGTCGGCAGCGGCGACGACGGAGCGGTCGACGAGGCCCTCGCGTACTTCGGCCCGTCCCTGGACAGGTCCGACGAGCACTTCGCCGACGAGATCGCGCAGGGCGCCCCGACCGCCCTGGAGGCGCTGCGCGCCGTGGTGCACGGCGGGCCCTTCTCCGGGAACGAGGACCACGCCTTCCAGTACGGCTACGCGTACCGGCGGCTGTGCTGGCTGGTCGGGCAACCCCTGGAGGTCGACTCCTTCGGCCCGTTCCGGGGCAACTGGCTGGAGGTGGTCGACGACGGTCTGAAGGCGTACGGGATCACCGCCGTCTCGGTCGCGGACTTCCAGTACGGCGGCGGCCTTCCTGCCGGACTCCCCTTCTGCGCGGTGCCGTCCTGCGGCACCTGGTCGGCCGGGGACTGCGGGCAGGCGCTGGACCGGTTCGACCGGGCCGGGCGCGAGGGCCGCGCCCCGGTGCCGGAGCGCGAGGTGGCCGAGGCCGTCGCGGAGGTCGTCGGCTGGCTCCGGATCGCGCGGAGCCGGCAGGGCACCGACATCGTCGGCTTCGTCTCCTGAGCCGGTCGGCAACCCCTGTACGACGGCGGGAGTCCCGTACAACGACGGGACTCCCGGCCGCTCCGCACGCGCGGGCGATCAGTCCTTCACCGCACCGGCCAGCCCGGAGACCAGCTTGCGCTGCACCGCGATGAAGAAGATCAGCACCGGCACGGTCATCAGCGTGGACGCCGCCATGATGCCGCCCCAGTCGTTCTCGTCCGGCTTGAAGAAGACCAGCAGCGCCGAGGGCAGCGTCTGGTTCTGGGTGGCGCTGATGATGAAGGTCTTGGCGAAGACGAAGTCGTTCCACGCCGCGATGAAGGAGAACACGCTGGTCGCGGCGAGGCCCGGGGCCACCAGCGGCAGCAGGATCCGCCACAGGATGCGGGTCCGGCCCGCCCCGTCGATCTGCGCCGCCTCCTCGATCGAGACCGGGACGGCCGCGACGAAGCCGCGCATCATCCAGATCCCGAACGGCAGCGAGAACGCCAGCTGCACCAGGACCAGCGAGGCCAGGGTGTTCAGCCCGATGCCCGGGGCGAACCGTCCGGCGTCGCGGAACATGAAGAACAGCGGGATGGTCAGCGCCTCGACCGGGATCATCTGGGCGATCAGGAACATCACCATGATGGTGGTGCGGAACTTGAACCGGAACCTGGTCACGGCCACCGCCGCCAGGAAGACCACGATCGCCGACAGCACCACCACCGACAGCGCGACCACCAGGCTGTTCCCGAAGTAGCGGGCGAAGCCGTCCACGCTGAGCACCTGACGGAAGCTCTCCAGCGTGGGGTGGGCGGTCCACGGCCTGGGGTCGAGCGACTGGATCTCGCCCTTGGGCTTGAAGGCCGAGAGCACCATCCAGAAGATCGGGAAGGCGGTGACCACGGCCAGCACGATCGCGCCGCTGTTGGCGGCCAGCCGCCACCGGCCGCGGGTGTTCCGGCCCCGGGTGTTCCGGGGGCGGCTCGCGTCCTGGGGGCCGCCGGTGTTCCGGGCCGGCTTCACGGCCGGAGAGTTCGCCGGGGAGTTCGCCGGGGAGTTCGCCGGGCTCACAGTTCGTTCCCCGTCCGTCGCAGGGTGCGGATGTACAGGACCGTCGGGATCACCAGGATCAGCAGCATGATCACGCCGATCGCCGCGCCCAGCCCGTACTGCGAGGAGGCGAACGCCTTCTGGTACGCGTACACGTTGAGCACGAGGTTCTGGCCGGCGATGCCGCCGCCCTCGGTCATCACATAGATCTGGGTGAAGACCTTGAAGTCCCAGATCACCGACTGGATCACCACGATGGTCAGGATCGGGCGCAGCATCGGTGCGGTGATCCGGCGGAAGGTGGTCCAGGTGTTGGCGCCGTCCAGGGCGGCCGCCTCCATGATCTCCTCCGGGATGGCCCGGATGCCCGCGTAGAGGGTGACCATCACGAACGGGTAGGAGTGCCACACCACCACGGCGCCGACGATCAGGAACGCCGTCCACTTGTCGTAGAACCAGTTGAACTCGTGGAAGCCGGAGAGTCCGAGCCCCTCCAGGGTGTGGTTGACCAGTCCGAGGTTGGTGTCGAACAGGAAGCTCCACACCGTCGAACCGGTCATCGCCGGCGCCGCCCAGGCGGCCATCGCCGCGGTGGTCAGCACCAGCCGGGGCCACCGGCCGACCTTGGTGAGCAGCACCGCGAGGGTGGCGCCGACGGCCAGGGTGGCGACCACGCAGAACGCCGCGAAGCCGATGGTCTGGAACAGCACCGTCCAGAACTGCTCGTCCTCGAGGATCTTCGAGTAGTTGCCGAAGCCGACGAAGGAGGTCGGGGCGCCGCCCGAGGCCTGGGCCTGGCCGAAGTCCAGTACGGACAGCAGGCCGAGCTGGTAGATCGGGTAGGCGACCAGCGGGATCAGGATGACCGCGGCCGGCAGGAGCAGCAGCAGCGGGGGCCGCCGGCGCCGGCCGCCCGGGGGTGCGGCCGGCGCCCTTCCCCCACGGCGCCTCTGCGGGGAAGGCGGCGCCGGGGCGGTCGAGGTGGATACGGACACGTGCGGGACCTGCTCTCTGAGACGAACCGGGAGGGGGGCCGTCCGTACGCGGCCGGGGGCCGGCGGTGCGGCGCCGGTGGCTCGGTGCCGGCGGCGGTGACTCGGTACCGGCAGCGCCGGTGACTCGCTGCCGGCGGCGGTGACGGTGGCGGTGACTCACATGCCGGCGGCGGCGGTCGTGGCGCGCCCCCGCCGCCGGCGGTCGGCCGTCAGTGCGCGGCGAAGGCCGAGGAGACCTGCGCGGCCGCGTCGCCCGAGGCCTTGGCCACGTCCGCCTTGCCGGTGACGACCTGCTGGAGCATCGTCGGGATCACCGCCTGGGCGTCGATCTGCGCCCACGCCTGGTCGAGCGGGACGAACCTGGTGCCGGCCGCGATGGTGTCGGTGAAGGGCTTCAGGAACGCGTCCTTCGCCGCGACCTTGCCGCTGACGGACTTGAGCGTCGGCAGGTTGCCCATCGCGTCGTACATCTGCTCCTGGTACGCGGGGCTCGCCAGCAGTTCGGCGAACTCGACGGCCAGCGTGCGGTGCTTGGCCGCCTTCATCACGCCCAGGTTGTTGCCGCCGGCGAAGGCCGGGGCGATCGAGCCGGGCTTCTCGCCGGGCAGCGGCACCACGCCGTACTTGCCCTTGACCGCGCCCGCGTCCACCTTTCCGCGGTTGGAGTTGAGCAGCACCGCCATCGCCGACTTGCCGGCCGCGAACAGGTCGACGGTCTTGCCGCCGGTCAGGTCCGCGCACTGCTGGGCGGGGCAGCCGTCCGCGCCGAAGAGGTCGGTGTAGCGCTTGATCCCGGCCTGCGAGGCGGGCGAGTTGATCGCCGCCTTGAACGCGGCGCCGTCCTTGGTGGCGATGTCGCCGCCCGCGTCCCAGACGAAGGGCAGCGCGGCGAAGGTGTACTTGCCGCCGACGGCGATGCCGAAGGTGTCCGGGTGCGCGGCGTGGATCTTCTGGTTGGCGGCGACCAGTTCGGCGTACGAGGTCGGCGGGGTGAGGCCGGCCTCGGTGAACAGGTCGGTGCGGTAGTACAGCGCGCGCACGCCGACCCACCAGGGCAGGCCGTAGGTCTTGCCGTCCACCACGGCGGTCTTGGCGATCGCCGGGTCGAGGTCGCCCTTGTCCTGCCACTTGTCCAGCTCGGTGGTGATGTCGGCGAGGCCGCCGGCGGCGACGTAGCCGGGCAGGTCGGTGTTGCCGAACTCGACCAGGTCGGGGGCGCTGTTCGGGTCGTTGAACGCGCCCTTCATCTTGGCCGCGCGGGCCGAGGCGTCGGTGTCGATGTAGCTGACGTTGACGGTGACGCCCTGGTGGGAGGCCTGGAAGTCGGTCACGGCCTTGGCGATCACGGCCTCCTTGGCCGCGTTGCCCGCCTCGTTGTACAGCCAGACCTGCAGCGTGCCGGTCCGGTCGTCGGCGGCCTTGTCGCTCGCCGGCGAGGCGGTGCCGGGGGCACAGGCGGTGGCGGCCAGGCAGCCGGCGGCGAGCACGACGGCTGCGGCGGTCCGTCCGATGAGTCGCATGGTGGAGACCTCCCCTCCCGACAGCTGCCGCCGAGACGTCCGCCGCGGGGACGGGCACGTCGAAGCAGGCCCTGACCGGGGCCGATGGTGGGTGAAGTGGTGGGGGTACGGCAGGGCGCAGCGCTCGGGTGGGGCGACGTCGCCTGCTCGATGGCAGGGACGTTAGGCGGGGGCGATCGGCGCCAACAAGAGGGAGTTGGGGAAAGTTTTGCACTGCACAACGTTGTATCGAAGATGAGGCGATCCCGTCACGACCGGGTACGTTCTGACAACCGCCGCCGACCTGCGGGGGAACACCGGCAGAACGACACAGGGAACGGACCCATGACGGAGACGGCGCCCAAGAAACCCGCGACCGAACGCAACCAGTCCTCCTCGCTGCGCCGCGCGCTCGCCGTCCTCGGCTACGTCCGCGACCACGGCGACGGGCGCGGCGTGCCGCTCGCCCAGCTCGCCGACGGGCTCGGCCTGAACAAGAGCACCGTGCTGCGACTGGCCGGCCCCCTGCTGGACGAGCACCTCCTCGACCGGGACCGCGAGACCGGCTGGTTCCGGCTCGGCCACGGCTCCCTGCGGCTCGGCCAGGCCTACCTGACCACCCTCGACCTGCGCAGCGTCGCCGCCGAACACCTGCGGCGGCTCCAGCGCGAGGCGGGCGAGACCGTCCACCTGACCGTCTGGCAGGCCCCCGGGATCGTCTACCTGGACAAGGTCGAGGACGAGACCAACGTCCGGATGGCCTCCCGGGTCGGCAGCCGGGCCCCCGCCTACTGCACCGCCACCGGAAAGGCGATCCTCGCCTGGCTGCCCGAGGAGGCCGTCGCCGAGGTGGTCGCGGCCGGACTGCGCCCGGTGACCGCCTGGACCATCGCCGACGAGCCCCGGCTCCGCGCCGACCTCGCCCGCATCCGCGCCCGCGGCTACTCGATCGACGACCGCGAGAACGAGCCCGAGGTCCGCTGCGTCGCCGCCCCGATCTTCGACCACACCGGCGAGGTGACCGCCGCCCTGTCCGTCTCCGGCCTCACCTCACGGATGACCGCCGCCCGGGTCCGCGCCCTCGGCCCGGTGGTCGCCCAGGTCGGCCTGCGGATCTCCCGCGAGCTGGGCTCCGACCGCCAGCCGTCCTGAGAACGCCTCGCCCCGAGAACGCCCCGTCCTGAACGGTCGTCCGGCGGTCACCCTGTTCCCGGAAACGCGGACAGGGCCCGGAGCCGAACGAACGGCACCGGACCCTGTCCGACTCTGGAGCGCCAGGCCCGGGTCGCACGGACTCTTCCTACTGAAAGTAGGACGTGCTCTGGTAGCACCACTGACGCCTGACGAGGAATCCCTCCCTCGCGACGAGAAGTACAGTACCAGCTCCGTGATCATCCACCGAACCGGAGGGGAACCCCGCATGACGAGCGCTCGACCCGAGGCCGGTCCGCCTGCCGCCCCGACTGCCGCTCCGTACGCGGAAGGGCGGCTGATGGACGTCCACCTCCCGGCCGCCGGCACCGCCGGACCGGCTCCCGTCGTGCTGCTCTGGCACGGCAACGGCCCGAACGAGCGCGACGTGCTGCGGCCGCTGGCCCGGGAGGCCGCCGGGCTGGGGCTGCTGGTGCTCGTCCCGGACTGGAGCTCCGAGCAGCCGGACCGCGGCGGCGCCGAACTGCTCGCCTCGCTGGCCCAGGCCCGCCGGATCGCCGCCGAGCACGGCGGGGACCCGGCCCGCTTCGTGCTGGCCGGCTGGTCGATGGGCGGCCGCGAGGCGATAGCCGTGGCCACCCACCCGGACACCCCCGCCGAGCTACGGCCCGTCGCCGCCGTCGGCATCGCCTCGCACTACTCGACCACGGCCGTCACCACCGGCGAGGCCCCGCTCGACCACCTGGCCGCCGGCCCGTCCCCCGTCCCGCTCTGGCTGGTCCACGGCACGGCGGACGGGATCGTGGACGTCGAGCACACCCGGCGGTTGAGCGCTGCTCTTACAAAGCAGATGTCGGCGGTACGGACCCTCGAACTGCCCACCGACCACGCCGGCGTGGTGATGACCGCCTACCACCCCGAGGCCGGCCGCTGCCTCCCGGCCACCGACGCCGACACCCTGGCCGCCGGCCGGCGGACCGCCGCCGTCCTCGCCGAGGCGGCCGGGTCGGCCTGACGTCAGGCCGGCCTGACCTCAGTTCCCCGCCGCCGGCTCCCGCAGCCCGCCACCACGCTCCAGGGCCTCCAGCTCGCGCTGCAGCGGCGGACGCGGGACGGCCAGGACCGGGCAGGCGGCGTGCCGGACGCAGTAGGCGGTGACCGAGGGGTGCACCAGTCGGGCGAGGCGGCCGCGCTCCCGTCCGGCGCCGAGGACGAGCAGGTCACCGGGCCGGTCCGCGCACCGCACCAGCGTGTGGCCGGTGTCGCCGCGGACGGCCTGGCAGCGCAGCCGGACACCCGCGTGGCGTCCGGCGAAGGCCTCGTCGAGGGCCTGCCGCAGCCGGGCCACGGCGGCGTCGCGGCCGGCCTCGATCACCGGCGGGCACGGGGTGCGGCGGTAGCCGAGTTCGTCGCCGGGCGGGGTCCAGCAGAGCACCGCGAGCACCTCGACGTCCGAGCGACGGGCCTCGGCCACCGCGCGGTGCAGCGCGGCGAGGCTGCCCAACGAGCCACTGATGCCGACCACGATCCGGCCCCCGTCCGCACCACTGTCCGTCATGGCCCGCCCTGCCTCTCCGTCCGCCCGCGCGCCCGGGTGCCCTCGCACCGGGCCGGACCGGACCGCGCCGATTCCACCCCAGCAAAGCGGCCCGCGCCCGTACGGCCACGGGCCGTTGACGCGGCTCTGACGCGGGGCCCGTCCTTCCGTACGCGTCCCTGATGCGGCACGGGCGGAAGCTGGCTCAGGCTTGCGGTGGGCTCGGGCTCAGGAGGGCCCGGGCTCAGGAGGGCTCCGGCTGCTCCGCCTCCCAGAGGTCCGCGAACATCCGGTCCAGGTGCTCCTCCCCGATCGGCGGGACCGGCAGCGGATGGGTGGCCTGGGCTCGGAAGCCGTCGAGCAGCAGGGCCAGGTAGCGGCGCCAGAGGTCGGGGCGCAGCTCGGTGGCGGCCGGCAGGGCGCGGCAGAGCGGGCCGAGCAGGAAGAGCAGGTCCATGGTGACGACGTCGCGGCGCATGGTGCCCTGCTCCTGGGCGCGGGCGATCAGGGCGCCGACGGTGGTGGCGTGCCCGCGGCTGATCTCGATCATCCCGGGGATGGTCGGGATGGCCTGGGTGACCAGGTCGTTGATGCCCCGGTCGGCGGCGACCAGTTCGAAGATCCGCCCGAAGTACCGCTCGAGGCCGCTCCAGGCGTCCGCGTCGGCGAGCGCCTCCTCGCCCGCGGCGGCCAGGCCGCCCCCGGCGTCCGCGAACACCTCGCCGATCAGCGCCTCGCGGGTCGGGAAGTGCCGGTAGAGGGTGGCGTTGCCGACGCCCGCCTCCTTGGCGATCTGGTCCAGCGGCACGTCCAGGCCGTGCCGGGAGAACATGTCGCGGGCGGCGGCGAGCAGGAGGTCGCGGTTGCGCTGCGCGTCACGCCGGAGCCGCCCCGGGGGGTTCGCGCTGCTCGGTGGTGCCATGCCCCCGACCCTAGCAAGCGGCGGGCGGATCCACCCCGTCCCGCCTCCGCCCCCACCGACCCGCTCAACTACCCTGTGGGGTTCGCGAGATGGACGGTACGCGGGCGTAGCACGGCACGCCGGCGCGAAGGGGGAGCAGGACGATGGCCACAGTGACGGAACTGCGGTACTACCCGGTGAAGGGCTGCGCGGGGGTGGCGGCCGCGCAGGCGGAGCTCACCCGGGCCGGGCTGGCCCACGACCGGGCGTTCATGGTGGTGGACGAGGAGGGCGTGTTCCGCTCCCAGCGCCGGGACCCGGTGCTGGCCACCGTCCGCCCGACGGTGGCGGAGGACGGCCGTTCGCTGACCCTGGCCGCCCCGGGGACGGAGCCGGTGTCGGTCCCGGTGGACACCGGGGGCCCGCGCCGCGAGGTGCGGCTGTTCGGCGCGCCGTTCTTCGGCATCGACCAGGGCGAGGAGGCCGCCGACTGGCTCTCCGGGGTGCTGGGCGCGCGCAGCCGGCTGGTCCGGGTGCCGCCGGAGCACGATCGGGTGACCGACGGGCTGGTCCCGGGCACCTCGGGCTACGCGGACAGCTGCGCCGTGCACCTGGTGTCGCACTCCTCGCTGGAGTACTTCAACGAGCTCGCCGGCACTCCGCCGCTGCCGATGGACCGGTTCCGCCCGAACGTGGTGGTGGACGGCTGGTCCGAACCGCACACCGAGGACCTGGCCCGCCGGATCGAGGTGGGCGGGGCCGAACTGGGCTACGCCAAGCTCGCGATCCGCTGCGCCGTGACGATGGTGGACCAGTTCCACGGCACCAAGGCGGGCCCGGAGCCGCTGCGCACGCTGGCCCGGTACCGCCGGGCGGCGGCGGGCGGGGTGGCGTTCGGCAGCAAGTTCGCGGTGCTGCGGCCCGGCACGCTGCGGGTGGGGGACGAGCTGGCGGTGGGTGCCTGGGGGCCGTCCGAGCTCTGAGCCCGGGGGCAGCGGCTACCGCTGCGGATACGGCCGCACGGCGGTGACCTCGGCGGGGAAGCCAGCCGAGGCCACCGTCGTGTCGGAGCGTCCGGGGACGACCCCGGGGTGATCAGCGGACGGTCAGCAGGTCTGGTCGATCAGCGAGAACGTGGCGTAGTGGTCGCCGGTGTAGTAGTCCTCCTGGCTGGCCTGCCCGGTCACGATCCGGCGGGCGCCGCGGGTCGGGGAGCCCGGGGTGATGACGGTGTACTCGTGGTAGTAGCCGTAGGACTCGCTGGGCAGGACGCCCTCCCGGTTCTGGAAGACCACCCCGTCCTGGGAGTAGGGGAACGGTCCGCCGGAGGCGATCAGGTTGAGGGTGTCGGTGGCCTGCGACGGGAGGGCGGAGAGGCAGACCGAGCCGCTCACGTCGGCGTGCGCCTCGGTGGCGACGGCGACCGGGGCGAGGGTCATCAGGGCGACGGCGGTGACGGCGGCGGCGCGGGTCTTCCACGCGCGTAGAGTGCGAGTCATGTCCACCAGTCTGACGAGACACCGTCAGCTCCGGAAGCCCTCAGAAAAACTATTAACCAGCGAGTAACTACCCTTTACCTACGAGGACTTGAGCCGTACGCCGAGCCCCGCGCCCCTCTCCCGGAGCCGTCCGCGAAACGCCCACGAACCGCCCGTCCAGCGCAAGGGTCGACCGCCATCGAACTCATGTCGGAGCTGTCCCGACCGGACCGTGCCGCATAGAGTGCCGCCTAGCCGGACGGATCACGGCGGGGCCGGGACGACCGCCGGAACGATCGCCGGAGCAATCACCGGAACGATCGCCGGAACGACTCTGACGGGGTGGGCATGGGTACGGGCTCGGGCACGGCACTGACGGCCCACCAGCTGATCGGCCTGCTGGTGGATCCGGGCGGCTTCCGCGGCTGGGACGAGCCACCGGCCGTCGACCGGCCCGACCCCGGCTACCGCGCCTCCCTCGACCGCGCCCGCGAGCGCACCGGCCTGGACGAGGCCGTCCTCACCGGCGTCGGCTCGATCGACGGCCGGCCGGTCGCCCTCATCGCCTCCGAGTTCGGCTTCCTCGGCGGCTCGATCGGCGTCGCCACCGCCGAGCGGATCACCCGCGCCGTCGAGCGCGCCACCGCCGAGCGGCTGCCGCTGCTCGCCCTGCCGGTCTCCGGCGGGACGCGGATGCAGGAGGGCTCGGCGGCCTTCCTCTGCATGCTGCGGATCACCGCCGCCGTCCAGGCGCACCGCGCCGCCGGCCTCCCCTACCTCACCTACCTGCGCAACCCCACCATGGGCGGGGTCTTCGCCTCCTGGGGCACGCTCGGACAACTGGTCCTCGCCGAGCCCGGCGCCCGGCTCGGCTTCCTCGGCCCGCGCGTGTACGAGGAGCTGCGCGGCGTGGAACTGCCGCCGGACGTCCAGCGGGCCGAGACCCTCGCCGGCCAGGGACTGGTGGACGCCGTCGTACCCCCGCAGGAGCTGCGCGAGCTGCTCCGCCGCACCCTCGCCGTCCTCGCCGCCGCACCGCCGTCCCCTACCCCTACTACAGACCCCACCGCCTCTCCGAGCCCCGCGCCCGTCCGCACTCACGGGCACCCCGACGCCTGGGACTCCGTCCTCCGCACCCGGCGCCCCGACCGCCCGGGCACCCGCGAGCTGCTGCGGCACACCGCCGAGGAGCTGGTGCTGCTGAACGCCCCCGGCGGGCGCGGCGGCGCACTGGTCCGGGCGCTGGCCCTGCTCGGCGGCCGGCCCGTCCTGGTCGTCGGCCAGCAGCGGCAGACCCCCGAGCACGAGCGCCCCTTCACCGCCGCCGACCTGCGGGCCGTACGCCGCACCGCGCGCCTGGCCGAGCAGCTCGGACTGCCGCTCGTCACCGTGGTGGACACGGCCGGCGCCGAGCTGTCCGCCCAGGCCGAGCTGGACGGCATCGCGGTGGAGATCGCCCACTGCCTGACCACCCTGCTCGCGCTGCGCACCCCCGTCCTGGCCGTACTGCTCGGCCAGGGCTCGGGCGGCGGGGCGCTCGCACTGCTCCCGGCGGACCGGGTGATCGCCGCCGAGCACGCCTGGCTGGCGCCGCTGCCGCCGGAGGGCGCCTCGGCGATCGTCCACCGGGACGGCGCGCACGCCGCCGAGCTGGCCCGCGCGCAGGGCATCGGGGCGCACCGGCTGGCCGAGGTCGGGCTGGTCGACGAGGTGGTCCCGGAGCTGCCGGACGCCGCCGAGGAGCCGGCGGCCTTCTGCGCCCGGCTCGGGCAGGCGGTCGGCGCGGCGCTCGGCGCCCTGTCGGCGACCACCGAAACGGACCGGCTCGCGGCCCGGGCCGTCCGGCACCGACGACTGGGCGACCTCCGTTAGGACCCGCCTCCCACCTCCTGCCGCTCGGCGCGGCGGTGTGGCGCCGATCCCGCCGCTCGGGTGTCGCGCCGATCCCGCCGCTCGGGTGTGGCGCCGATCCCGCCGCTCGGGTGTGGCGCCGGTCTCAGCGCGGGGTTGATCGTCTGTACCCACCGTGCTTCGACCGGGCCGGCGAGTGACGCCCGCCGAGCCCCGCACGGTGAGTGCGCTCACACGTGATCAACACCCACGACGGGCGGTAGTAGACACCCCCGGAACGCCCGCGCCACCCCGGCACCCCCCGCGTTCGCGCAGCTCACCCCCGCTCCGCACGCTCCGCGCGACCGCCCCTTCGAATCCACGGCGGCCCCTTCCGTACGACCGTGGGTCGTACCGAGGGGGTCTTGGCGGGGGCCGATGCCGTCTGCCAACAATGGCTCAGTCGTCAGCCGCACCGGCACCTGTCCCGCCGGTGAACGGCTTGCTGCCGGGTCACGACCCCGCGACCGTTACGGCCCCTGTCCGGCCGAGGTCTGCGGCGGGGAGTGACCCGGCCCAACCCGATTGAGGTCCTGCTCTTTATGCCCGCTTTCAAGCTCCGTATGCGCACCTCCGCCGCGATCCTCGCCGGCGCCGCCGGTCTGACCGCCCTGGGCGCGGGTGTCCTGCCCGCCACCGCGAACGCCGCCACCGCCTCCCCGCAGGCCATCGCCGCCCAGATCGTCCCGGCCAACCAGCTGGCTTCCTTCAGCCAGATCATCGCCCACGAGTCGAGCTGGAACGTGTCCGCGACCAACGCGAGCTCCGGCGCGTACGGCCTGGCCCAGGCGCTGCCGGGCTCCAAGATGGCCTCGGCGGGCTCGGACTGGAAGACCAACCCGGCCACCCAGATCAAGTGGGCGCTGGACTACATGAACACCCGCTACGGCAGCCCGAACGCCGCCTGGAACTTCTGGCAGGCCAACCACTGGTACTAAGCCGACCCCATCGGCCCACCAGCCTCCGACCGTCACCTGACCACTCCCCCTCACCCCGGGGGTCGGACAGGGACCACCGGGGTGCCCGAGAGGGCCCGGACCCGCGCGATCCGCGTGGTCCGGGCCCTCTTGTGGTTCTCCGACGCCCGTGGGCGGCGGGCTCTCGGACTCCGACTCCTCGGGCCCCGGCTCCTTGGGCCCCGGCTCGGGGACTACAGCTCGGGGACTACAGCTCGCCGGTGAGCCCGAGCAGCTCGCGCATCCGCGCGTACTTGGCGGCCAGCCGCTCGGCGGTCGCCGGGTCCAGCACGGCGAGGCGGGCCGGATCGGAGTTGTGCGCCAGGTCCGCGCGCTTGACCAGCAGCGCGCCCGGCGTGGCCAGGATCCGCGCGGTGTACTCCTCGACCGGCTCGTCCCGGCGCCGGGTGAGCGCGTCCACGATCGCCTTGGTCTCCTCCGGCAGCGCGGCCCCGGCCAGCCACTCCCGGCTCAGCCGGTCGTCCTCGACGGTGTCGTGCAGCCAGCCCGCCGCGACCTGCGCCGCGCTGCCGCCGCGCGCCGCCGTCCCGTGGGCGACCGCCGCGATGTGCTCGCCGTACGGGTGGCCGTTCTTGTCCACCTGCCCCCGGTGGGCCCGGCGCGCGATCGCCTCCACCTCGGACAGGCTCAGGTACTGGTCCTCCATCGGCTCATCGTAGGCCCGGGCGGTCGGCGTCGCTCCGGGCGGTAACCGCGTTCCTGGCGGTCGGCCTCGTTCCTGGCCCGCCGATCCCGCCGACGGCCCGACCCGGCTGGCGTGCCCGCGACAGGCCCGTTGATCACCTCGCCGACGGCCACTGGTTTACTGCCCCGGGGGTTCATGGGCTTCGGGGGGTCACCGCGCTCGGGAGTCGGCGCCCCCGACGGGAGACCCCCGTCGCACCGGCAGATCCGCCCGAGCGATCCGAGGAACCATGCCAGCCCTGCACCCCCTGCTGTCCGCCTTCGCGCCGATCTGGGCGCTCACCGGCGTCGGCTACGTCGTCGGCCGCACCGGGCTGCTCGGGCCGCAGGCCGAGACGGTGCTCAACCGGTTCGTCTTCCACGTGGCGATGCCGGCCGCGCTGTTCCTGATGATCGCCCGCACCCCGCTGGACCGCTTCGCCAACGCCTCGATGCTCGCCTTCACGGCGGGCACGGTGGTCACGATCGGCCTCGGGCTGCTCGTCGGGCGGCTGCTGTTCCACCGCAAACCCGGCGAACTGGCCGTCGGCGCGATGGCCTCCGGCTACGTCAACTCGGCCAACCTCGGCATCCCCGTGACCATGCAGGTCCTCGGCGACGCCTCCTTCGTGGCGCCCGTGGTGCTGTTCCAGATCCTGGTGGTCACCCCCGCCGTCCTGGCCGTCCTGGACGGCGGCGCGGCCGGGCGGCGGGCGCTGCTCACCCTGCCCGTCCGCAACCCGATCCTGCTGGCCACCGCCCTGGGCGCCCTCGCCTCGGCGACCGGACTGCACCTGCCCGCCGAGCTGAACCGTTCCTGCGAACTGCTCGGCGGCGCCGGCGTCCCGACCGCGCTGATCACCCTCGGCATATCGCTGCACAACCGCCCGCCGGCGGAGGGCCGTCCGCGCCGCACCGAGGTCGGGCTGACCGTCGCGCTCAAGACCCTGGTCCAGCCGCTGGTGGCCCTCGCCGTGGCCGGCCCGCTGCTCCACCTGCCCGCGCACCAACTGCTCACCGTGGTGCTGTTCTCCGCGCTGCCCACCGCACAGAACGTGTACACCTACGCCCGCGAGTACCGGCAGGGCATCGCCCTCGCGCGGGACGCGGTGCTCTGGTCGACGCTGGTGTCGATGGCGACGCTGTCGGTGATCAGCTGGACCCTCGGCCCCGCGTAGCCCCGGCCCTCCCTGGACACTCAGTTCTCCCGGGCGGCCGCCACCACCCCGGTCATCGCCGTCAGGAAGCGCCGGGCCGTGTCCAGCTCCCCCGGCTCGAACTGCCGCATCGCCGCGACCAGATCGCCGATCAGCCCGCCGAAGAAACCCTCCCCCAGCTCCATCGCCCGCTCCTCCACCAGCAGCCGCACCCGGCGCCGGTCCCGCGGGTCCCGCTCGCGCCGGATCAGCCCGAGCCGCTCCAGCCGGTCCACCAGGCCGGTGGTGCCCGCCGAGTTCAGCCCCAGCGCCTCGCCGAGCCGGCCCGGGGTGACCACCTCCCCGACCCTGGCCGCGTCCAGCAGGTGGATCAGCGCCCGCAGATCGGTCGGATGCAGACCGTTGCGGGCCGCGAACTCGGCGCCGAACAGGTCGAGTTCGACCGTCAGGCCACGCAGCAGGTGCACCAGCCGCATCGGGTCGGCAACCTCGGACACCCTGTCGTCCTTCCTCGGGGAGGGCATGTGCGACTATTCTCTCGCTCAGCGAGATACTTGTTCAGCACGATACGTGCTCAGCGTAATACTCGTTCACCGCGACACTTGCCCGGCGAGTGGTCCAGCCGGCTCGGCCGCCATCACACCACACCCGCGGAGGCCCTCATGTCCGCCCGCACCGCCCCCTTCCTCGCCGCCTACGACGCGCTGCTCGCCCGCTGGCCCGTCCCGGTCGAAGCGCTCACCGTCCGCACCGCCCACGGCACCACCCGGATCAACGCCTGCGGCCCCGCCGACGGCCGCCCGCTCGTCCTGCTCCACGGCGGCGGCGCCACCTCCACCCTGTGGTTCGCCAACGCCGGCGCCCTGGCCGAAGCAGGACACCGCGTCCTCGCCGTCGACCTCATCGGCGACCCGGGCCGCAGCGTCCACGACGGCGCCGCCCTCGACGGCGTCCCCGGCCTGCTCGGCTGGCTGGACGCCGTCCTCGACGGACTCGGCGTCCAACAGGCCGACCTCTGCGGCCACTCGTACGGCGGCTGGATCGCCCTGGAGTACGCCCTGCACGCCCCCACCCGGGTCGGCCGGCTCGCCCTGCTCGACCCCACCCAGTGCTTCGCCGGCTTCCGCCCCGGCTACCTGCTGCGCGCCCTCCCCCTCTTCCTCCCCCACCGCACCCCGGCCCGCGCCCGCGCCTACCTCGACTGGGAAACCGGCACCACCCCCCGCCCCGACCCCGCCTGGCGCGAGCTCTACGCCCTCGGCTATGCCGACTTCCCCGCCTCCCCCGTCGTCACCGGCCCCCGCCCCACCCCCGAACGCCTCCGCACCCTCACCGCCCCCGTCCTCACCCTCCTCGCCGCCCACGGCCGCACCCACGACCCCCACGCCGTCGCCCGAACCGCCCGCCACACCCTCCCCCAAGCCGAAGTCGCCATCATCCCGGCCACCTCCCACCACAACCTCCCCATGGCCGCCCCCCACGACCTCAACCCCCGCCTCACCACCTTCCTCACCCTCCCCCCACCACCCCTGACCACGTACCCCCGCAGCATGAGAAGTCGGCCCAGCCGACTTCTCACGTCCCCCCACTCAGTCACACCAGGAGGCACGGCCCGGATCCGCCACCGCATGCCGCCTATCAGTCTCCGCCGCGTCCACGCCTGCGGTCGGCCCGGCTTGATGCCCTGCGGCAGCAACGGTTCAAACCACGTCAACTGACTGTTCGTCAGATCTACATGTCCCGCGGAGCGTGATCGTTTCACCGCCGAGATCCACTTTCGCGACAAGCCCTCGCGCACCCGCTAGCCAGGCAGCAGGCGCTTCACAAGCGGCCGGTCGGGACAGGGAGGCGATCAGTCCGGGCGGAGCTCTTGCAGGCCTTGCGCTTGCCCCGGCCGTCGTCCCACCGGGACTGTTCGCCGGGTTTGCAGCAGATCAGGGTGACGATCGAGACCCGTCGACGGGAGCGGACCTCGCTCCATCTCCCGCTCCACTTAAGCAAACTGCCACTCACTCAGCCCGGGAAGCGAGCGACTGCGGCCGAGCGGTAAGCACCACCTGATCACCGACGCCAACGGTATCCCGCTCTCCGCCCCCTGACCGGCGGGAACCGCAATGACGTCACCCAGCTCATTCCACTGCTTCAGGCACTGCCGTCCGTTCGCGGCAAGCGCGGCCGGCCCCGGCGCCGGCCCGACGCCGTGCTCGGCGACCGCGACCACGACAAGTACCGCCGCCTGGTCTGGAACCTCGGCGTGAAGCCGCTCATCGCCTGCCGAGGCACCGAGCACGGCTCCGGACTCGGCGCTCAACACTGGGTCGTGGAACGCGCCTTCGCCCACCTGCACTGGTTCCGACGCCTGCGCATCCGCTGGGAGATCCGCGATGACATCCACGAGGCCTTCCTGAGCCTGGGTTCCATCGGGCGCCGCATTCGCCTGCACCCATGCCGGGTTCAACCGCTGGTTGAGGCCGAGTTCGCATGCCCGCTCCTCCAGCCTGACCAGCGAGGTCGTATCGAGGACCTTCAACTCCCGAGGCGCCGGCTCATCCGAGTTCATCGCCCCCATGCCGCCCGATGGCACCCCAGCGACTGGAACCGACCATCGAAGATCATTTCGTTAGGAGTTCTTACTCCTGGATGGTGGACCGACACCGCGCACGTATCGCACGACGAGGGCGTACCCGCGGATCGACGGCTCTCAGCCTCTGCGGCGAGGCGGGTTCAACCTGAGCTTGTTCCTTATGGTGCGGCTCGGTTTCGCTAGCGGGGCGGGTGTGAGCGGACCAGTCCGGTTCGGTCGCGTTCGATCAGCGTGGCGGGGCGTTTGACGGTCTTGCCCACGTCGCAGCGGGGGACTTGGTCCGGTTCGGGACGCCGGCCGGCCTGGACCCGGGCGGGTCGGCTTGGGTGCACGTTGTCTGTAGTCGGCCCTACTCAGCGTCCTGTGCCTCGATCAGGTCGAGGTCGCGAACGCAGAAGGTGTGGTGCTCGAAGGTCTCCTTGAGCACCGTGCCGAGGCACTGCCGCACCAAGCGGCCCCGGGCGTACGGCGGCCAGACATCGTCGTCGGGCACCGGCGCTCGCGCTGCGAGCTGCACGGCGGTGACCTCATCGAGCCAGGCCTCAAGCTCGGCGGCCTGCGCGTCACGCACGCTCACGATCTCGTCGAGGGCCGGATCGAGCGAGAGGTCAAGCCCGTGCGCTCCACGGTAGGGCTCGACGGTCGGCCCAATGCCCATCGGTGTGAACAGCTCCGTCGAGCCCAGGCAGCAGCGGCGGAACCACGAGTCGTGGACGAAGACCAGGTGGCGCAGCGTCTGCACCGCCGACCACTCGTCGTTCACGCTGCGGCGCTCGATGCCGGGCGTACGGCGGATTCGCTCGATCGTGGCGGCCCAGACGGCATGGAGCTGACGCGATGCCTCGCGCAGATCGTCAGGGTCCTCGGAGCGGATCAGCACCCGCACCGGATGACGCCGGTCGAGCTCTGCCTCGACGTACTCGGTGACCTCGACACCGTTCACTACGAGGTTGGTGACGTGCCCGTCGATCACGGCATCCTGCATGACGACGCCGATCAGGCGCGCCCCGGTCAGATCGCACTCGCGGAACTCCGCACTGTGCAGATCCTCGTCGATATATCGCGTCATGATCCGCATACTAGGTCCGAGCACCGACAAGCCGGCCTCCCCGGTTTGACTTAGCTTGTTCCTTGGCATCGGGCCCTGATTGTGCTCGTCGATGGCTCACTCGTTCGGGTGATCGGCGGACATGGGGACGGCCCGGTCGTGATCCTGACTCTGCGAGGAGATCGAGGAATCGACGACGGGGCCGTGCCGATGAATGTGCTCCGACTTGCCACCCGGCGAGACATGTTCGTGGAACTGTCACTCTTCCGGGAGGACTACTACGCCAGCCTGTCCGCGCGGGCGGACGCGTTCTTTGAGCCGACCGACACGCTGCTGTGCTCGGATGCGCCCACCCGTACGCCGGTGGAGCTGTCACTGACCGCCGAGCAACGCCGCGACTACGGCTCCCTGTACGGCGCGCTCGACCACGGCCGTCTGGACACCGAGCTGCTGCGGGACCTGCTGGCCGAGCTGCCACTGCCCCGCTTCGCGGGCCGGATCGTGCTCACCGTGGACGTCTCGCCGTGGCTGCGCTCCGACGCCGCCTGCTCGCCCGAGCGGCTGTTCTGCCTGGTCCACGGCCGCGCTGGCCAGGCGTCCAACCACGTGGTGCCGGGCTGGCCCTACTCGTTCGTCACCGCGCTCACCCCGGACCGGACCTCGTGGACGCAGGTCCTGGACGTGGTCCGCCTCGGCCCGACCGACGATGCTGCGCTGGTGACCGCCGCCCAGCTGCGGCAGGTGGTCCGGCGCCTGGTCGCCGCGGGTCAGTGGCGCGACGGCGACCCGGACATCGTGATCGTGATGGACGCGGGCTACGACCCGATGCGCCTCGCGTACGTGCTGCGGGACCTGCCCGTCGAGGTCGTCGGCCGCCTGCGCTCGGACCGCGTCCTGCGACTGGCGAAGCCCGCCTACGTCTACGACCCGAAGGGCGGGGCCCCCGAAGCGCGGGCCCCGCTTCCCACTCGCCGACCCCGCCGCCTGGCCCGAACCCACGCTGACCACCAGGAACGACACCCCGCGCTACGGCAAGGCCGAGACGACGGCGTGGGACCGGGTCCACCCCTACCTCACCCACCGCTCCGCCTGGATCGGCGACGACGGCAAACTCCCGCTGGTCGAGGGCACTCTGATCCGGCTGAAGGTCGACCACTTGCCCGGCGACCGCGACGCGCCACCGGTCTGGCTGTGGTCCTCCAAGACGGGCGCCACCGCCGATGACGTCGACTTCATCTGGTCGAGCTACCTGCGCAGATTCGACCCGGAGCACACCTGCCGCCTGTTCAAGCAGACCCTCGGCTGGGCCCGCCCCAGGCTCCGCTCCCCGGAGGCCGCGGACCGCTGGACCTGGCTCGTGATCGTCGCCCACACCCAGCTCCGCCTCGCCGCCCCACTCGCCGCCGACCAGCGCCGCCCTTGGGAGAAGACCAGCCGCCCCGGCGTCGCGCTGACGCCGACCCGCGTCCGCCGGGGGTTCCGGAACATCCGACCCCCACCTCCCCAGTCCGGCCCGTGCGCCCAAACCCAGCACGCCCGGCCCCGGCCGGCCACCCGGCATCCCGAACCGGACGAAGGCCACCCCCTGCGACGTAGGCAGAACCGTCAAGCTCCCCGCCACGCTGATCGAACGCGACCGAACCGGGCCACAGCGATCAGCGCCCCGGTGAGCACGCCCCCACCCCGTTGGTCAAGGATCAACCTGAATAACGGCGCAGGAAGTCGGCCAGGCGGCAGGATGTGGGCCCCGTTCCGGAAGGGGGCCGGGAGCAGGGACCGGATACAGCTGGCCGGCGGCGCTGGTGGAGGGTTAGGCCACGAGGTGCAGGGGTGGGTGTCGGAGGTGTGGGGGTGCGGGGGGCGTGCGTAGCGTTGCCGGATGACCGAAGGGACGCGGGGCGGCGGGGCGGCGCAGGTGAGTGCGGCTCATGTGATGGCGCCGGCGGTGGTGTTCGCCATTCCGGTGCTGAAGCTGGCGTGGACGCTCGGGGGTGGGGACGCAGCCCGGGACGCGCTGCTGGCGATGGGGCCGGCGAACTGGGTGGACGTCGTCATCGGGATGTTCTTCGCCGAGCCGGTGCTGGCGGTCGTGCTGGCCGCGGTGCTCTCCTACATCGGCTACGCCTACCGGGCCGCTCACGGCGGGGCCGCCCGGCGCCAGGGGCGGGCCCTGGCGGAGACGGCGGCCCGGGCGGCGATCCTGCCGGGGGCGCTCGGGGTGGTGGTCGGGGCCTTCAACGGGCTGTGGTGGGGTGTGGCGGCGGGCGTCCTGGGCTACCTGTTGCGGCTCGGCGTGGTGGCCGAGTACCGGACGGGCGCGCGCTCGGCCGACACCGGCCGGCGCACCGGCCGGACCGCCGTGGCCTTCGGGCCCCGGGCCGTCGAGGCGGTCCGGGTCGCGGCGCTGCTGCTCTCCCTGGTGGTGCTTCCGGTGCTCTCGGTCGTCGCCGCCCTCGACGGCCGGTCCTGGACGAGCGTGTTGATGTGCGACGTCGACACCGGCGCCGGCCCGCAGCGCGCCCGGCTGGTCGAGCTGGACCGTCAGGCTCCGGGCGTCGTCGGCTGGGACGTTCCCGCCCACGAGGTGGTCAGCGGCACCAACTGCGCCACCGACCCGGACGACGTCCTCCGCGCCCCGTGGTGGCGCCGGTAGGGCCGACGACCGGACAGGCCGGTCCGGTGATGGCCCTCCTCCCTCCGAGGCCATGGCGTACCTTCGCTGGAACGCGCCTCCGTGGGCGCCGTCCACGTCGAGCGCGCGGCCGCCGGGCTGCCCGGAGCCGCTGCGGACCAGGAGGGGCGGGGCGGCCGGTGGGCTCAGTAGATCAGGTAGCCCGGGCGGTGCCCTTCGTCGTCGATCTCCCCGGTCGCCTGGGCCCGCAGCTTGCGGGACAGTTCCTCCAGGGCGCGGGAGGCCGCGACCTCCTCGCCGATCCTGGCGAGCGGACGGTCGTCCGCGCTCTTCACGGACTCGCCGTGCGCGCTCAGGCCGGGCGCCCTGGCGCCGGTCAGCCTGGCGTCACACGCCGTGTGCACGCCGTCTTCCTCGAACCTCAGCTCCACGTCCCACTGGTTGTGCATGCCACACCTCCTGGCGGCGGCCCCCGTCGCGCCTGTCCGGACCGGCACGGACGGTGACCCGTGGCGGCCGCTCACACCAGCGTGCGCCTGCCCTGCCGATGGCGGCAAGCGCTGCCGGAGGGCCTGGTGGCCCGCCCCGTCGCGGGCGTGTCGTGCGATCGGCCCGGGCACCGGCCCGGCGGTAGGCTGACGGGAGCGGCCGCGACGCCCGACCCACCTCTCGGACTCGTCGGCGCGGCGCGGGCAGCGACAACCTGGTGGTCCCTCCGTGGCGGTCTTCCTCCTCGCTCTCAGCGCGGCCTGCTGTCTGGGGCTCGGCTTCGTCCTCCAGCAGCACGCGGCTCAGCAAGCCCCGCGCTCCGATCTGCTGCGCTGGCGGCTGCTGCTGGACCTGATGCGGATGCCGCAGTGGCTGCTCGGCACCGGGTTCATGGTCAGCGGGCTGATCCTCTCGGCGTTCGCGCTCAACCAGGGCGAGGTGTCGCTGGTCGAGCCGCTGTTGGCCACCAATCTGATCTTCGCGATGGCGCTGGCCCGGGTGCTGACCCGTCAGACCCTGGGCCGTTCCGGCTGGGCCGGGGTGGCGCTGCTGGCCCTCGGGGTGACGGCCTTCATCGTGGCCGGGCGGCCGACCGGCGGGGGGCCGCCCGCCGGGGAGCTGCGGCACTGGCTGGTGGTGGGCACCGTGGTCGGGCTGGTGGTGCTGCTGGTCTCGCTGGCCCGTCGGCTGCCGCTGTTCGAGGAGGCGACCCTGCTGGCGCTCGCCGCCGGGCTGCTCTACGGCCTCCAGGACGCGCTGACCCGGACCACCACCCAGCGCCTCGACCACGAGGGCCTGGCCGCGGTGCTGCGCAGCTGGCAGCCGTACGCGGTGGTGGTGGCGGGGGTGGTCGGGCTGCTGCTGGTGCAGAGCGCCTTCGAGGCCGCGCCGCTGCGGATGTCCCTGCCGGCACTGACCGCCGCCCAGCCGCTGGCCGGGATCGCCTGCGCGGTGGGTTTCCTCGGTGACCGGTTGCGGGTGACCCCGGGGGCATTGGCGTGGCAGGCGGTCGGGCTGTTGGCGATCGTGATCGGGGTGATCGTGATCGGCCGCCATCCGGCGATGCCCGGGACCGCACGCGACACCCTGGAGAGCATCGGGGCGCCACCGGAGGACGAAGCCGGGGAAGAACCCGGGGACGAAGCCGGGGACGAACCGGAGGACAAGGCCGGGGACGGAGCGGAGCAGGGGCCCGAGGGGGACGACCGCCCCGGGAGCACCGGCTAAACCGCGATGTGCTGGAGCGCGCAGGCGGACGCCGTGGCCGGTGGGCTGGTCGCGGTCACGGGCGTGGCGTGTGTGGTCCGTGCCCGTCGGGCCGGCCGGCCCGAGCGCTTGCCGCTCGCCGCGCTCCCCCTGGTGCTGGGCGTGCACCAGCTGATCGAGGCGCTGGTCTGGCTCGGTACGGACGGCGGGCTGCCGGACGGCCTCGCCGGAGCGGCCCGCACCGCCTGGGCGGTGGTCGCCCTGCCGCTGCTGCCCGTCCTGGTCCCGGCCGCCGTGTGGTGCGCCGCCGCCGGACCGCGCCGACGGGCGCTCGCCGCGCTCACCCTGCTCGGTGCGGCGGTCGCCGTCCCGCTGGCCGTGGCCGTCGGCTCCCATCCGGTGACGGCCGCCGTGCATGGCCACACCCTGGGCTACGCGGTCGGCATCCCGTACCCGGCCCTCCTGCTGGCCGGTTACCTCCTCGCCACCGTCGGCTCCCTCCTGGTGAGCGGCGACCGCCTGCTCCGCCGTCTCGGTCTCGTCACCGGTGCGGGCGCCGTCGTCTGCGCCCTGCTCTGGCACCTCGCCTTCGTCTCCACCTGGTGCGCCCTCGCCGCCCTGGCCAGCCTGTTGCTGCTCCACTGGGCGGGGCACCGCCCGGCGGATGAGCCCGGCCCGGTCACCGATCGGGCCCGCTAGCCGCGCCCGGGGGGCGGCTTACGCGCTGCGCGCCGGTTCCGGCTCGACGGCCGCGTCGCCCGCGCCGACCACACCGCTCGCGCCGGCCACGCTGTCCGCTCGGCCCGAGCCGCCACGGAGGCGGTCCATCTCCCGCCACTCGGGGCGCAGCCCGGCCAGCGTGGTGGTCGCGAAGTACAGGGCGCCGGCCGCGATCAGGCTGGGTATGAGGCCGACCGTGGCGACCGCCGCACCGGCGACCAGGCCGCCGAGCGGGATGCCGGCCCAGGCGAGGGAGTCGCCGAGGGCGTGGACGCGGCCCAGCAGGTGGCGGGGCACCCGCTCGAAGAGCACCGCGCCGAGGATCGGGTTGAGGAAGCCGGAGCCGAAGCCGCCGATCGCGAAGACCGTGATCACCAGCCACATCGGCGCGCCGAGGGCGAGCACCAGGAAGCGCGGTGCGCCGCACAGCAGGAAGCCGGTGAAGAAGACCGTCCGACGGGGCAGCCGGGAGGCGACGGCCGCCGCTATCAGGCTGCCGACGACCGCGGTGGCACCCATGGAGGCGGCCAGCAGGCCGATGGCGGCCGGTCCGTTTCCGGACTCCCGCGCCCAGACCGGGACGAGGACGGTGATGAACCCGGCATCGATCAGGTTGGTGATGCCGATCATCACGATCACGGTGAGCAACAGCGGCTCCGAGCGCAGGAACGTGAAGCCCTCGCGGAACATCCGCCAGTAACCCGCGGGCTGCTCCTCCCCGGACGCGTCAACGGCCGGGTCGAGGGCCGGATCGGCGGACGGATCCGCGGCCGTGGCGGGCACCGCCGGGCGCCCCATGCCGCGCGGGAGCGCGACCGCGATGATCAGCGACCCGAGCGCGAAGGTGACCGCGTTGATCGCCAGCCCGGCCAGCGGGCCCATCAGGGCGACCAGCCCGCCGCCGACCGCCGGCCCGATCGTGGAGGCCAACCGCTCGGTGACGCCCGACAGCCCGGTGGCGCGCTCCATCGGCACCCGGGCGTGGTCGGCCGCCTCCGGGACCATGACGGACTTGGCCAAGTCCCCCGGGCCGCGCATCGCCCCGATCGCCGCGACCATCACCAGCAGCACCCAGAACGGGAGCAGCCCCTGTGCGTGCAGCAGCGGGACCAGCCCGGCCGCGACGGCGCTGACCGCGTCCGTCGTCCAGGACACCACGCGCGGCCCGAGCCGGTCGACTAACGGGCCCGTCAGCGCCTTGACCGCCACGTACGGCGCCATCTCGGCGAACGCGACGAGGCCCGTCATGGTGGCGCTGCCGGTGGTGGCCAGGACGAACCAGGGCAGGGCGATGGCCGAGACGCGCGTGCCCGTCACGGAGACGGCCATGGCCGTCAGCACCCCGGCCAGCGGGCGGAAGCTGCGCCCCGGCGCGTCGGTGGCGGTAGCAGCGGTGGCGGCGGTGCCGGTGGTGCCGGTGGTCATGCGGTCTCCCCCTCGCTTGCGGTGGCGGTGGCGGTCGCGTCCGGCAGGAGGTGGACGACGACGGCCACCTGCTCGGTGCCCTCCGGCGCGGGCCCGCCGTGGTCGATCTGCCGGTAGCGCCGGACCACCTCGAACAGTTCGCCGGACAGCCGCTCGGCCTCGGCGGGCGTGAGCTGCAGGACCCGGTCGCTGAGGTCCGTCACCCGGCGCCACTCGCGCGGCATGGTCTCGAAGGCGTCCAGCGTGCGCTGGGCCGTCTGGGTGTGCGCGGCCAGGACGGAGCGCAGGAAGCCGGCGGCCGTGTCGAGCTCGTCGTCCGCCATGTCGTCCACCGTCCAGACGGTGAGCGGGTGGGCCGAACGCCACCACCGCTCGCGGGCGTTGCCGCGCTCCTCGTCCTCCTCGACGAAGCCCGCGGCGGCGAGCTGGCGCAGGTGGTAGCTGGTGGCTCCGGAGTTGAGCCCCAGCTGCTCGGCGAGCCTCGTCGCCGTGGACGGGCCGTGCTTGCGCAGGAGCCCGACCAACTGCATCCGCACGGGGTGCGCCATCGCCCGCATGTTCTTGGCGGTGATGGCGATGTGCGGGTCGTCGCTGTGCTTCCAGCCGCGTTCTTCGGTCATGGCAGGAGACTAGAACCCCAAAGAGTTCTTTGCAAAGGGTTTTTTGCGAAAGATCTTTTGCGAAGAAGTCCTTGCGGTTACTCGATCCGCAGTAGGCCACGCCTCCGGGCCCCGCCGGTCGGCGGGTGCCCGGCCGGCCGCTCGGCGGGGGCCCCGGAGCGGACCGCGACCCGGAGCGGGATTGTCACCCGGGCGGCCGAGGCGCACGCTGGCAGGAAGGGCCCGGAAGCCGGCCCACCCCGGTCGGCCGCGGATTCGATGACGGCCGCCGGGGAGCACGAGGGGCAGGGCGATGGCACGCGGGAGGCTCTGGGGCTACGTCGCGACGGGAGCCAAGGCGCTCGGCGCGCTCGGCGGCACCGTCGGCGCGGTCGGCACCGGGCGCCGGGGCGGGTCCGGGCGCGTGGGCGCGGCGGCGCCGGCCGGGGCCGAGGAGGGCCCCGGCCCGTACTCGCCCGGCGCGATGGCCGCGCCCAGGGCGCTCGACCGCACCGAGCTGGAGCGGCTGCGGTGGACCGGCCGGCAGGCCGGCTGCGAACCGATGGCCCGGCACGTCCAGGTGGCCGACGTGGTCCGCCGGGTGGTGCGCGGCGGCGGGCGGGCGGCGGCCGTCACGGTCCGGGTGGCCCCCGGGCTCCCGGTGGTGGCCGGGGACGCCCGCCGGCTGGAGGCCGTCCTCGCCGGGCTGGTCGACCACGCGATCCGGCGCAGCCCGCTGGGCGGCCGGGTGCTGGTCCGGGCCGACGTGGCGGGCGGCGCGTCCGCGCTGCGGGCGCCCGGACGGACGGCGGCGACCCGCGCCCGGGTGGAGGTCCGGGTCTCCGACCGGGGCGCCTACGAGCCGCCCGAGGCGCGCGAGCGGCTGATCGCGGGCGTGCGGGCGGACGGCCCGGTCGGGCCCGCCCTGCACCGCCTGGTGGTGGCCGCGGGCGGCCGGCTCGCGGTGGAGCCGACCCCCGGCGGCGGGCTGACCATGGTCCTGCTGCTGACCGTCGCGTACGACTGACGGAGTACACGAGGAAGTACACCCGGCGCCCCCTCCCCACCGACCCTAGACTTGCCCCATGCCCCGGCTCAACGACCAGGTCAGGGAGCTGCTCCAGGAGTACGCCGACCTGATCAACATCACCGGCGGGGACGCCTTCCGGGCCCGCGCCTACGAGAAGGCCGCCCGCGCGGTCGGCGGCCACCCCGAGGACCTGGCCGGCCTGGACGTCAAGGGCCTGCAGCAGATCCCCGGCGTCGGCAGGTCCACCGCCGAGAAGATCGCCGGGTACCTCGCCACCGGGACCATCCCCGCCCTGGAGGCGCTGCGCGCCGAGGTCCCGTCCGGCGTACGGGAGATGACGGCCGTCCCCGGGGTCGGGCCCAAGCGCGCCCTGGCCCTCTACCGCGACCTCGGGATCGCCTCGGTGGACGAACTCGCCGCGGCCGCCCGGGCCGAGCGGCTCGCCGACCTGCCCGGCTTCGGCGAGCGCAGCGGCGAGCGGATCCTGCACGGCATCGAGCTGATGCGGCAGTCCGGCGGCCGCACCCTGCTGGACACCGCCACCGAGCTGGCCGAGCAGCTGGTCGCCGCGCTCTCCGCCGTCCCCGGCTGCACCCGCTGCGCGTACGCGGGCTCGCTGCGCCGGATGCGCGAGACGGTGGGCGACATCGACGTGCTCGCGACCGCGGCGGACTCCGCCCCGCTGATGGCCGCGCTCACCGAACTCCCCTACGTCGCCGAGGTGATCGGCAGCGGCGGCACCAAGACCTCGGTCCGTACCACCCAGGGCGTACAGGTGGACCTGCGGGTCCTCCCGGAGGAGGACTGGGGAGCTGCGCTGGTCTACTTCACCGGCTCGAAGGCGCACAACATCCGGCTGCGCACGATGGCCGTCCGGGCCGGGCTGAAGCTCTCCGAGTACGGGCTGTTCGAGGTGGACGGCGGCGCCAAGGTGGTCTCGGAGACCGAGGAGGAGGTGTACGCGGCGCTCGGCCTGCCGTGGATCCCGCCGCCGCTGCGCGAGGACCGGGGCGAGATCGAGGCCGCGCTGGAGGGCGGACTCCCGGACCTGGTCCAGGAGTCCGACCTGCGCGGCGACCTGCACTCCCACACCGACCTGACCGACGGGCTCGCCACCCTGGAGGAGATGGTCGACACCGCCGCCGCCCGCGGCTACTCCTACTTCGCCGTCACCGACCACGCCCCGGACCTGGTGATGCAGCGGATGACGGACGAGAAGATGCTCGCCCAGCGCGAGCAGTTGCGGCAACTCGCCGACCGGCACAAGAAGTTGCGCCTGCTGCACGGCACCGAGCTGAACATCGGCCCGGACGGCGGGGTGGACTGGCCACCGGAGTTCCTGGCCGGCTTCGACGTCTGCGTGGCCTCCGTGCACTCGCACTTCGCCCTGGACCGGGCCGCCCAGACCCGTCGGCTGATCCGCGCCTGCGAGAACCCGTACGTGCACGTCATCGGACACCTCACCACCCGCCGGATCGGCCGGCGCGGACCGATCGACGTCGACCTGGACGCCGTGTTCGAGGCCGCCGCGCGCACCGGCACCGCGATCGAGATCAACAGCTCCCCGCAGCGGCTCGACCTGCGCGACGAGGACGTCCTGCGGGCGAGGCGGCACGGCGTGCGGTTCGCGATCGACAGCGACGCGCACGCCACCGGCCAGCTCGGCTACCCGCGCTACGGCATCGGCACGGCGCAGCGCGGCTGGCTCGCCGCCGAGGACGTGGTCAACACCTGGACCTGGCAGAAGCTGAAGCACTTCCTCCGCAAGGACGCGGTGCCCAGGTAGCCCCGGGCAGACCCGCCGCCGACGGGCCCGCCGAAGGGCACCCGCCGAACCGTCACTCCCCGCCGAAGGAGGCCCCGGGCGAGGCCAGCACCCGGGCCGCGCTGCGGTGCCCGAGGCCGGCCGCGCGCCCGAGGTCCCCGGTGTCCAGGAAGCCGGCCAGGAACCCCGCCGCGAAGGCGTCCCCGGCCCCGGTGAGGTCGCGCACCTCCGCCACCGGCGGCACCGGCACCATGACCAGCGGCTCGCCCGGGACGTCGACGGCGGTCGCCTCGGCGCCCGCCTTGGTGACCACCGTGGTGGCCGCCAGCCGGGCCCGCTCCGGCCCCGGCAGGCCGCCGACCAGCAGTCCGAGGAACGCCGACTCGGAGCGGTCGGCGAACACGAAGGTCGGCGCCAGCCCGGCCAGCAGGACCAGGAAGCGCTCCCGACCGAAGCGCTCCAGCATCCCGGTCGAGGAGGCGTCCACCGAGGTGGTGCCGCCCGCCCGCCGGACCCGGGCGAGCGCGTCCACCGCCGTACCGCCGACCGGCTCGCCGTCGAAGGAGTAGGCCGGCACGTGCAGGTGGGTCAGTCCGGCCAGCCAGGCGTCCGGGACCCGCTCCAGCAGCGTGGCGGCGCCCCGGTCGGGCAGCATGGTCCGCTCGCCGCCCTGGTCGATCAGCACCACGACGCTGCCGGTCCGGCCGCGCCGGGAGACCCGTACGTCGACGCCGTGGCCGGTCAGTTCGGCGACGACGCCGTCCCCGACCGCGTCCTCGCCGACGCAGCCGAGGAAGCGGGCCGGGTACTGCCCGGCGGCGAAGCAGGCGACGTTGGCCGCGCTGCCGCCGCGCCGCCGGAAGACCCGGGCGCCGGAGTCGGTGCCGTGCCGCAGCGGGCCGTCGGCCCAGACCACGATGTCCTCGACGAGGTCCCCGAGCACCCCCAGCACGGCTCAGGCCCCGGTCTCGACGGCGCCCGCCGAGGCCGCAGCACCCGCCGCAGCAGCACCGGAGGCACCGGAGGCACCACCGGCCAGCGCCGTCGCGATCTCCCCGCCGAGCCGGACGTTGCCCCGGTACACCTCGACGTTGACGTCCAGGCTGCGCCCGCCGGTGTCCCGCTGGATGAAGTCGAGCAGGAAGGGCGTGGCGGCGTTCCCGGTGACGCCCTGCCGCTCGGCCTCGGCCCAGGCGCGGGCCAGGATGCCGTCCAGTTCCTCCGGCGGCAGCTGCTTGGCCGGGTCGACCGGGTTGGCGATCAGGACGGCCTGCGGCAGGCCGAGCCGGTCGCGGGCCTCGATCACCCCGGCGGCCTGCTCGGGCGACTCCACGCTGAAGTTGATCTCGTGGCCGGAGTCGGTGACGTAGAAGCCGGGGTACCTGCGGGTGCGGTAGCCGATGACCGGGATGTTGTACGTCTCGAAGCGTTCCAGGGTGGCCCGGATGTCGAGGATGGACTTCACGCCCGCGCTGACCACGGTGACCGGGGTGGCGGCCAGGGCGGTCAGGTCGGCCGACTCGTCGAAGCTCTCCGAGGCGCCGAAGTGCACGCCGCCGAGGCCGCCGGTGGAGAAGACCCGGATGCCGGCGCGGTGGGCGAGGAAGGCGGTGGCGGCGACGGTGGTGCCGCCGTGCCGGCCGAGCGCGGCGACCACCGGGAGGTCGCGCAGGCTCACCTTGTCCAGGCCGTCGGCGGCGGACAGTTCGGTGATCTGTCCGGTGCTCAGCCCGACCGTGGGCACCCCGGCGTGTACCCCGATCGTGGCGGGCACGACGCCCGCCGCCCGCAGCTGCCGCTCCGCCTCCAGCGCGACGGCCAGGTTGCGCGGCCGCGGCAGGCCGTGGGTGAAGATGGTCGACTCCAGGGCGACCACCGGCCGGCCGTCGGCGAGCGCCCGGGCGACCTCCTCGGAGACCTGGACGGCGGGAGCGGCGGGGGGAAGAAGTCCGGTCATGATGCGAACTCTCTGTGAGGCTGCCGCTGCGGTGGGGCAACGTGCTGCTCAGCGTATGGACGGTTCACATCGGAATCCAGAATGAGTACTGAGGTTTCTGATAGGCCATCACCTATTGGTTCGTCTACCCTGCCACCCATGGGTTTCACCTTGCGCCAGCTCCAGGTCTTCCTGACCGTCGCCGAGACGCTGCACTTCGGGCGGGCCGCCGAGCGGCTGCACATCTCGCAGCCGACGGTCAGTCAGGAGGTCGCCCGGCTGGAGCGGACCGTCGGCGTCGAGCTGTTCGACCGCAGCCGCCGCTCGGTCGCGCTCACCGAGGCCGGCGAGGTGATGGCCGCCGAGAGCACTCTGCTGCTCCGGCAGGCCGAGACGCTGCTGACCCGGGTCCGGCTGCACGAGGAGTCCCGGCTGGGCACCGCCCGGATCGTCGCCTCGCCGAGCGTGGTGAACCGCCTGCTGCCCGCCGTGGTCAGCCGGGCCGAGCAGGAGCTGCCCGCGCTCGACACCGCCGAACTGGCCGTGGACACCGGGCAGGTCTCCGCCACCCTGGCCGCCGAGCTGGCCGACATCGGGCTCGGCCGCTTCCTGGACGCGGTGGACGGCTACCGGCTGGAGCGGATCGCCGACGAACCGGTGCTGGTCGCGCTCGGCCGGGACCACCCGCTGGCCCGCCGGAGCAGCCTGCGCCTGGCCGAACTGCGCGACCTGCCCCTGCTGTTGTGGCCGCGCGAGCAGCACCCCCGCTACTACGACCACGTGCTCGGCCTCTGCGCGGAGCACGGCGTGGACCCGCCGGTGCTGGTCAGCCCGCCCCGGATCGTCGGCTCCCGGCTCTACCTGCTCGCCCGCAACCGCGCCTTCTCGCTGGTGCCCGGCTCGATGACCGGCCACCTCACCGAGGACGTGGCCACCGTACGGCTGGAGGGGCGGGCCGCGCTGCCGCTGGAGATGCAGTGGCGGACGGACGACCGGCGGCCCCGACTGGCCTCGCTGCGGGACCTGATCCGGCAGGAGGCCGCGGAGTTGGAGGACCGCTGACCCGACGCACTCCGTGACCGGCCCGGCCCGACCCACTCCCTGACCGGCGCGACCCGACCCGACCCACTCCCTGACCGACCCGACCCGACCCACCCGCCGGCCCGGATCCGGCCGGCGCGAATCCTTGACGCTGGCATGCCACCCCCGGAAGGATTCCCGGATCATCCGACCGGCCCGCGGCACCCGCCCGCGGGCCGCCCGACCCCGGGAACCCGCCTTGGCCCTGCGCCCGTTGCTCCGCCGCACCGCCGGTCTGATCGGCGCCGCCGTCCTCACCCTGGCCGGCACCCTCACCGCCGCCGCCCCGGCCCACGCCGACTTCGGCACCGACTACCACGACCCGGTCACCGCCACCAAGCCGCTCACCCGCCCCGACACCCGCTCCTGCACCGTCGAGGTGATGCACGAGCGCGAGTTCCGCAACGGGTACGGCAACCCGCCGGACACCCCGTACAACGCCACCCTCGCCCCGCCCGCCGACTGCGCCGGCCCCTGGTCCGCGGTGGTCATGGACCTCCACGGGCAGGTCGCCGGGCGGCAGTTCGACCGGATCTTCAGCGTCCGCGTCGGCGGCGTCCAGGTGCTGCTCTCCTCCACCCCGGAGCCGTCCAAGGACGGCATCGCCTGGAACGTCGAGCGCGACGTCACCCGCTACGCCCCGCTCTTCGCGGGCGGCCCGCAGGAGTTCTCCTTCGACCTCGCCAACGTCACCGACGCCACCTACACCGGCGTCTTCACGATCAGCGCGAAGCTGACCTTCTACACCGCGGACGCGCACTGGCCGGCCGCCCGCTCCGCCGACCGGCTGCTCACCACCGGCCCGTTCGGGCTCACCCAGGCCGCCCCCGCCGCCGGGCGCGACCTCGTCTTCCCGCAGAACCTCGAACGCCTCACCGCCGAGGTCTACGCCCGGGGCGGCGGCGCCTGCGAGGAGTTCGCCTACGCCTCCGCACCGGACGCCTTCGCCGCCGCCAACCCCGGCAGCGGCATCTGCGGCAAGGGCCCGTTCCGCGAACTGCGGCTCACCGTGGACGGCCGGGTGGCCGGCGCGGTCTGGCCGTACCCGGTGATCTACACCGGCGGCTGGGACCCGCTGCTCTGGCGGCCCGTGCCCGGCGTCTTCGCCTTCGACCTGCCCGCCTACCGGCTCGACCTCACCCCGTACGTCGGACTGCTGCTGGACGGCCGGCCGCACAGCGTGGGCGTCACCGTGAACACCGCCGAGGCGCAGAGCAACGACGTCTGGACCGGCCAGGTCAACCTCTTCGCCGAGACCGACCACGGCGCCGCCCGCACCACCGGACAGCTCACCGACCACCGGGTCGCCCCGGAGGCCACCGTCGCCACCGACCTCGCCGACCACGGCGGCGGCAGCGGCGACTGGACGGTCACCGCCGCCCGCGACGACCTCGCCCGGGGCTGGGTGCAGACCTCGCACGGCCGGATCACCACCGAGGTCCGCGACGAGCTCGCCTTCCGCTCCGCCCAGCGGCTGCGCGACGGCGGCAACGACGTGACGCTGCACAACGGCACCGACCTCACCCGCACCACCGCGACCTGGGGCGGCGGCCCGCACCGCACCACCACCGTGCACGAGGGCGAACCGCTGGACGTCAGCTACCGGGTGAGCCGCGACGCGGCCGGGAACACCGACCAGACCACCGCCATGGAGCTCGGCTACCACCGCGAGGCCACCGCGGCGACCGGCGGCCACGTCACCGAGCGCTCCACCGTCGACCACACCCTGCGCCCCACCGCCCGGCGGCACGACGGGGACCGCACCGTCCGGACCGGCGGCAGCACGGAGGAGTACCGCAGCACCGGGCCCGACGGGCCGTACCAGCGGACGCTGACCTTCGTGGACGGCTGGCCGCGCTCCTGACGGGGGTCTCGTCGCCCGGCAGTCCCGCCAGCCGATTAACCCCGGATTGCCCGAGTTACGAAAATTGGTTGGATTCATACCGTTCACCCCTGGTGCACAGCCCGCAGGAGGCGCATGATGGGAGATGGACCTGCGAGGTAGCTGAAGGAGTTCGACCGCAGGAGGCAGTGGCGACGGATCGAGACGGATCAGGGTCCGACGCTGGATGACTACCTCGGTCGACGATCGAACTACCGGCCGGAGGACGTCACGTCCGGAGGCCACCCCCACCTCGTAGGTTCCGCGCGTCCACGGAGCATCCCCTCGGCCCCGTGGGCGCGCACCCGTCTCCGCGGCACCGCCGCTACCGCTCCTGCGCCGCCCAGCCCATCTCCCAGGCGTGCACCGCGATCCCGACCCGGTTCGCCACCCCGAGCTTGCGCTGGATGCTGGCGACGTGGGTCTTCACCGTCCCCGGCGAGATGAACAGCTCCGCGGCGATGTCCGCGTTGGTGCGGCCCGCCGCGACGTGCCCGGCGATCTCCACCTCCCGCTCGGTCAGCGGCACCACAAGCGCGGGCCGCCGCCGCTCCGGGCGGCGCGGAGCCGTCACGTGCCGCAGCAGCCGGACGGTGACCGACGGGCTGATCAGGCTCTCCCCGTCCGCCGCCGCCCGCACCGCCTCGGCCAGCAGGGACGGGCCGGAACGCTTCAGCAGGAAACCGGACGCCCCGTGCCGCAGGGCCGGGTACACGTACTCGTCCAGGTCGAAGGTGGTCAGCACCACGACCCGCACCGGCTCCGCCACCCCCGGCCCGGCCAGCCGCCGGGTCAGCTCCAGTCCGTCCATCCGCGGCATCCGGATGTCCACCAGCGCGACGTCCGGCCGCAGTTCGGCCGCCAGCTCCAGTGCGGCGAGCCCGTCCGCCGCCTCGCCCACCACCTCGATATCCGGCTGGGCCGTCAGGATCCGCCGCACACCGCGCCGTACGGCCTCCTGGTCGTCCGCGATCAGGGTGCGGATCACCCGCGGGCCGCCGCCGTTCGTCCTCGTCACGCCCAGCAGTGTGACGCACGGGTGACGGACGGGAAAGTTCACGCGGCGGACCCGGCTCGGTTCACCTTCGTCCGGTGGGCTGGCCGCCATGAACGATTCCAGTGGACGTCTCCCCGTCAGCAGGCGTGGGCTCCTGGCCGGGGCGACCGGCGTCGGCCTCGGCGGTGCCGTGTCCCTCTCCGGCGTCTCGGCCGCCCCCGCCGCCGCCTCCCCGGTGCTCTGGCAGCGGCCGGACCGCTCCGGCGCGCCGCGGGTGGCCGGCCTCCACCTCCAGTTCGGCTCGGACGCCTCCCGCGAGGTGGTGGTCTCCTGGCACACCACCCGGTCCGTCGGCAACCCCCGGGTGGTGTACGGGACTTCGAACGGCGGCTTCGGCCGGACGGTCCAGGCCGCGACCCGCACCTACCGGGACGCCGCGTCCGGCACCGAGGTCCAGACGCACCACGCCCGGCTGACCGGCCTGCGCGCCGACACGGACTACGTCTACGCCGCCGTCCACGACGGCACCACCCCCGAACTCGGCACCGTCCGCACCGCCCCGCGCGGCCGGTCCGCCTTCACCTTCACCAGCTTCGGCGACCAGGGCACCCCGACCCTCGGCAAGAAGACCGCCAACGGCTACGTGAACGACAACCTCGGCAGCCCCGCCGCCGGCGACACCACCGCCGGGGTCGAGCGGATCGCCCCGCTGTTCCACCTGCTCAACGGCGACCTCTGCTACGCGAACATCGCCACCGACCGGGTCCGCACCTGGTCCGACTGGTTCGAGAACAACACCCGCTCGACCCGCCACCGCCCCTGGATGCCCGCGGCCGGCAACCACGAGAACGAGAAGGGCAACGGCCCGATCGGCTACGGCGCCTACCAGGCGTACTTCGAGCTGCCGGACGCCCGCTCCGACGCGGAGACGCGCGGCCTGTGGTACTCGTTCACGGCCGGCTCGGTGCGGGTGATCAGCCTCAACAACGACGACGTGGCCTACCAGGACGGCGGCAGCAGCTACGTCCACGGCTACTCCGGCGGCGCCCAGCAGCGCTGGCTGGAACGGGAGTTGATCGCGGCCAACGCGGACCCGGGGATCGACTGGATCGTGGTCTGCATGCACCAGGTGGTGATCTCCACCGCCGACAAGTTCAACGGCGCCGACCTCGGCGTCCGCGAGGCCTGGGTGCCGCTGTTCGACAAGTACGGCGTGGACCTGGTGGTCTGCGGCCACGAGCACCACTACGAGCGCTCGCACCCGATCCGCGGCCAGCAGCCGACCGACACCCGCACGCCGATCCCGGTCTCCACCGGCACCGAGACCATCGACACCACCAAGGGCACCGTCCACATGGTCATCGGCGGCGGCGGCACCTCGGCCCCGTCCAACCAGCTCTTCTTCAGCCCCGCCAAGGCCCGGGTGATCACCGGCGTCGGCGCCGTCGACCCGGCCACCGGCAAGCGCCCGCCGGTGTACGTGATCGAGGACGCCCCCTGGTCCGCCTTCCGGGACGCCGACAACCCGTACGGCTTCGCCTCCTTCGACGTCGACCCGGGCGGGCGCAACGGGCAGACCACGATCGGCGTCACCTACTACTCCGTCAGCGGGCCGTACGGGGACCTCGTCCCGGTCGACCGCTTCACCCTGACCCGCCCGCGCGGCACCCGGGGCGGCGGCCGGGGCCACTGAGCGCGACGCACCCGGAAGCGGGGGCAGCCCTGCCGCGCCGGCCGACGCCACAGGGCGCGTGCCTCAGCGACCCGGCAGGGAGCAGCTGACCCGCCAGCCCCCGGGCGTTCCCGGGCCGGCGGTCAGCGAGCCCCCGTGGGCGGCGGCCCGGGCGGTGAGCCCGGCCAGGCCGGTGCCGCCGGCGCCGGGGCGGCGGCGCAGCAGCGGCCTGCGGGACGGGCCGCCGTCGTCGGTGACGGTCAGCTCGACCGCGCCGTCCGTGCCGGGGGCCACCCGGACGGTGACCTCGGTGGCCTGCGGCGCGTGCCGACGGATGTTGGTGAGGGCCTCCAGGACGACGGCGTACGCGGTCGCCTCGGCCTCGGCGGAGAGCCGGCCGGCGGTCTCGGGCGCCAGCTCGGCGGTGGCGCGCGGGGCACCGGCGGTGCCGGTGCCACCAGGTCGGCCGGTGGCGCCGAAGCGGGTGACCAGTTCGGGGAGGTCGGCCAGGCCCAGCCGGCGCGTGGTCGCCCCGTCGGCCTGCTCCTCCCGGTCCGGCGGATCGGACCGGCCGTCCCGGCCGCCCTCACCGCCCGGCTCGCGCAGGGCGCCGACCATCTCGTCCATCGAGTCCAGCGCCCGCAGCCCGGCCTCCTCCAGGCGCCGCAGCAGTGCGGCGGTCTCCCCCGGCTCCTGGTCCGGGAGTTGACCGGCCTGGGCCTCCAGCACGATGCCGGTGATCTCGTGGGCGACGAAGTCGTGCAGCCCCCGCGCCACCTCCAGCCGCTGTTCGCGCCGGGCCCGGGCGACCGCCCGCTCCCGTCGGGCGTCCAGGACCCGCAGGTAGAGGGCCGCCCCCGCGACACCGAGCAGCGGCAGCAACGAGAGCAGCACCCCGACCACCGACCAGGCCGCGCCGCCCTGCGGCGTCCGCAGGGAGAACCGCAGCGGCAGCAGCACCGCCGCGAGCCCGAGCAGCCCGCCGACCGGGCCGACCCGGCGGTCGGACAGCCCGCGGACGGCCCGGAAGAGCAGCCCGAGCAGGGCGAGCCACTCGAACGGCAGCCAGAACGCGGGCAGCCGGTACGGCCCCGGGTAGACCAGGTCGACCAGCAACGAGGCCCCGGCCACCGCACCGACCGCCGCACCGAGCGTGATCCGCCCGGCGGGCCAGGGCAGCAGCGCCACCACCACGGCGAACGCCGCCGTCAGGGCGATCAGCGCGGCCGCTGCCCGGGCGTCCGGTTGCGCCAGCAGGACGGGCGCCAGCAGGGCGAGCGCGGAGACGGCGGCGAGCGGCCGGCGGATCCGGGCGGAGCGGGGTCGGGCGGAGCTGGGTTGGGCGGAGCTGGTTCGGGCTTCGGTGCGCACCCACCGAGCCTAGGGGGCAGCTCTCCCGGGGGAGGCCGGTTCCTTCCCGGGGAGGAGCGACCCACCGTCAACTCCCCTCCGCAGCGGGAGGCCCGCGCGGCCGGGCGGAAGCATGCTGAGTGGCACCGGAACGACCGAGCCCGAAGGAGAACCCACCCCATGAACCGCCGCCTCGCCACCGCCGCCGTCTCGCTCCTCCTGCTGACCGCGACGGCCGCCACCGCCGCACCGGCCGCCGTCGCCGCACCGACCACCACCGTCGCGCCAGTCCCCGCCGCACAGGCGTCCGCAGCACAGGCGTCCGCCGCGGAACCGGCCGACCCCGCGGGCGGCTTCGGACCGGTGAGCGTGCGCGGCACCGGCAACACCGTCCTCACCGCGGCCTTCCAGGGCTTCGAGGGCGACCCGGTGCAGATCTCGGTGGACGCCCGCACTTCCACCAACACCGATCCGCGCGGCACCGCGGGCCACTTCCACGTCCGTCACGTGCACACCGACGGCCGGCTGGTCGCCGACTTCGAGGGCGACATCACCTGCCTGGCCGTCGGCGGCCGGGAGGCGATCGCCACCGGGGTGATCACCAAGAGCGAGGCGCCGTGGTTCCCGGGCCTGGAGCTGACCGGTCAGAAGGTCGCGCTCTCGGTGGAGGACAACGGGCGGCGCGGGGACCGGATGGGCTGGGTCTGGGGCGTCTTCGGCCAGCCGGTCTCGGACTGCCAGGGCACGGTACCGTTCATCCGCACGACCAGTGGTGACTTCTCCGTGCGCGGCTGACACCCGGCCGACCAGGCCTGCCCGGGCCGCTCGGGTCCGACCGGGGCGACGCGCATGGTCGCCCGAGCACCCGCAGACCTGGAGGCCCCGATGCCCCTCGACCATCCGACCACCCCGCCGCGGGCGGGTGCGGGGTTCAACGACCGCACAGGGGACGGCCGTTGAACCCCGCACCCGGCCTTCGGCCGCCGGACTACGCCCGACTCGCCGCCGTCGGGCCGTACTTCGCGCTGGACACCGCACCGGCCGACCGGCCGCCCGAGGGCTTCCTGCCGCTGGCCGAGCTGTACGGCACCGGGCCGGACGCGCCGTTGGCGGCGCGGCTGCGGGTGGTGGCGCGGCGGCTCGGCACCGACGAGCCCCGGGTCGCCGCCTCGATCCTGCACCTGGGACTGGCCGCCCGCTTCTGGTCGGTGGGCCTGGGCTCGGCCGTCCTGCTGGGGACGGTCCCGACCCTGGAGCACGCCTGGGTGCGGATCCCGGACCAGGGCCCGCTCGACCTGTGGACCCCGCCGGAGCCCGTCCGGCCGCCCGCCGTTCCATCCGCCGTTCCGTCCTCCGGGACGGCCGCCGGGACGCTCGCCGACCAGCTGCACGAGGCCGTCCTGCTGGGCCAGTTGGAGCCGCTGGCAATGGCCGTACGGGCGGCCGCCCCGCTCTCCCGCCGCCTGCTGCTCGGCAACGCCGCCTCCGCGCTGGCCGGGACGCTGCGGATCCTGGACGCCCATGCGCCGGTCGCCGCACGGGCGTTGGTGGCGGAGCTGCTGGACCGTCCGCCGCTGGCCGGGTCGGGTACCCTGCGCACCGGGCCGCGCGGTACGGCGTTCCGCCGGAACAGCTGCTGCCTCTACTACCGGCTGGGGCCGGGCGCCGGTCTCTGCGGCGACTGCTGCTTCAGCACGCCGCCCGGCCGCGGGAAGCGGAACGACTAATACCTTCACAAATGAAGGTCATATCGGCTTGCCGGCACCGTCCGGTCAACCGTCAGCCGCGCGCCACCGTCCAGTCCACCGCCGCCGACGGCACCCCGGCCCGCCCGGCCGCCGGGTCCGCGAGCAGCCCGCGCGCCAGCGAACCCACCGGCAGGGCCGGAGTGGTGGCGGCCAGCACCCGCCCCTCGCCGTCGAGCAGCGCGGCCTCACCGGCCAGCTCCCGCAGCGGCGGCACCAGCAGCCGTTCCAGCGCGGCCAGCGGGACGTCCCCGGCCGCCACCCCGACGAAGCCGGCGCCCGGGACGACCACCGGCCGGGCGCAGCACAGCACGTACCGGTCGGCACAGAGCAGGTCGACCTGCGGCCCGGCCACCACGGCCCGCCCCTCGTCCCGGGGCCGGGCGAACCAGGGCAGCGCCCGGTAGTCGTAGAACTCGGCGTCCGCCGGGTCGAGCACGAGCCGCAGCCGCCGCTCCCCGGCCCCGCGCGCGCCGCGGTACCACCACTCCGCGTGCAGGTCCGCGTCGGCGAGCGCGCCGGGTGCCACGACCGCTCCACAGCCGAACCAGCGCGAGCCGGGCCGCGCCAGCAGTTCGCCCACCGCCCCGCGCACCGCGGCGAGTTCGGCGGCCCCGGGCCGGCGGCCCTCGGCGGCCGCCCGGGTCCAACAGTCGGCCGCGGCCGCCCGCAGAGCGTCCAGTTCGGCGAGCACCGCGTCGACGGCGGCGGCGACCCGTCGGGCGCAGCGCTCGACGGCGGCGGGCCCGCCGAGTGCTCGGGCAACGGGCAGGGCGGGGCTGGACGCGCTGGTCATGACGGCTCCGGCGGCGAGGGAGGGTTCCGGCGGCAACGGACTTCCGGCAACGGACTTCCGGCGAGGGGCGGCTCCGGGAACAACGGGTTCCGGGAGCAACCGGCCCCGGCTCAGCCGTCGTCCGCCAACTCCAGGTGCCGCCGGACCAGATGGTGGACGCAGGCCACCGCGTGCGCCTCGGCCGCGGCCCGGGCGCCGGCCGCGTCGCCGGCCAGCACCGCGACCAGGATCTCCCGGTGCTGCTCGGCGAAGCGCTCCTGGTCCGGCCCGTGCGGGGCCGGCAGCCAGAGCAGCGGGCCGAGTTCGGCCTGGAGCCGGACGGCGAGCTGGGTGAGCCGCACCGACTGGGCGGCGACGGCGAGTTCGATGTGGAAGCGGGCGTCGGCGCGGCACCGCTCGGCGGGCCCGGCGGCGTCGCGCAGGTCGTGCACCAGCCGGGTGAGCCTGGGGCCGAGGTCGGCCGGGGCGCGTTCGGCGGCGAGCCGGGCGGCGGTGCCGAAGACGGCCAGCTCCTCGTCGCCGAGGTCGCGCAGGTCGACGGTGGCGAGGTCGCGCAGCCGGGCGAGCTGGAGGTGCTGGGAGCCCTCGGCGGGGGTGCGGACGAAGCTGCCGCCGTTGCGGCCGCGCCGGGTCTCGATCAGCCCGGCCTCGCGGAGCAGGGCGAGGGCCTCGCGGACGGTGCCGTTGGCGACGCCGAGCTGGTCGGCGAGGTCGTTCTCGCTGGGCAGTTGGTCCCCGTCCGCGACCAGCCCGAGAGCGATCGCCTCGGTGATCCGGCGGGCCACCGCGTCGGCGCGACCGAGGTCGGCGAGCGGCGCGAGGACGGCGCTGAGCAGCGGGGTCGCACTGCCGATGGTCGTCACACCGCCCCCTCCTCGATCACCGTCGCCGGGTCGCCCGTCGCCGGGTCACCCGCCGCCGGATGAGCGTCTCCGAACCGCCGTCTCCGAACCGCCGTCGCCGGATCACCGTCCGACCGGATGTTTCCCGCAGGGTACCTCCCGGTCGAGCGCGCACCCTTGCCGCTAGAAACTCAATCTCGTATGTTTTCCCGCAGCCCCGGCCCGAACAGCACCCCGCAGCACTCCCCCACGCATCACGACAACGCGTCACAACGACGCGTCCTGACGACGCATCACGACACGTTCCCAGGAGCAGGTCATGACCGATGCCAGTGCCCGTGCCACCGCCCACTCCCCCGACCCGGACGCCGAACGGCTGGCCGCCCTCGGCTACACCTCCGAGTTCAAGCGCGACATGAGCCTCTGGGCGAACTTCTCGCTCGGCTTCACCTATCTCTCCCCCGTGGTCGGCGTGTACACACTCTTCGCCACCTCGCTCCAGACCGCCGGGCCGCCGATGGTCTGGAGCTTCCTGATCGCGGGCCTCGGCCAGCTGCTGGTGGCCCTGGTGTTCAGCGAGGTGGTCGCCCAGTTCCCGGTGGCCGGCGGGGTGTACCCGTGGGCGCGCCGGCTCTGGGGCCGCACCTGGGGCTGGCTGACCGGCTGGGTCTACCTGCTGGCGCTGATGTCCACCATCGCGGCCGTCTCCTACGGCGCCGGTCCGTACGTGGCCGCCCTCCTGGGCGTCGAGCCGAGCACCGCGACGACCGTCTGGTGCGCGCTCGGCCTGCTGGCGCTCGCCACCGTGATCAACCTCGGCGGCACCCGGGTCCTGTCGGCGGCGGCCATGTTCGGCTTCGCCGCCGAGCTGCTCGGCGCCCTGGCCGTCGGCGCCTGGCTGCTGCTGACGCACCGCTACCACGGCCTCGGCGTGGTCTTCGACCGCTTCGGCGCGGGCGGCGACGGGAACTACGCCGACGCCTTCCTGGCCGCCGGGCTGATCGCGGTCTTCCTGTTCTTCGGCTTCGAGGCCTGCGGCGACGTCGCCGAGGAGGTGGCCGACCCGGGTCGACAGATCCCCAAGTCGATGCGGCGCACCATCTACGTCGGCGGCGCGGCGGCGATCGGGGTCAGCCTGGCCCTGGTGATGTCGATCCAGGACATCGGCGCGGTGGTCTCCGGCGACGACAAGGACCCGGTGGCCAAGGTGCTGCACGACGCCTTCGGCGCGGCCGGCGCCCGGGTGGTGATCGGCGTGGTGCTGATCTCCTTCCTGTCCTGCGTGCTGAGCCTCCAGGCTGCGGCGAGCCGGCTCGCGTACTCCTTCGCCCGGGACCGGATGATCGCGGGCAGCCGGCTGCTGGCCACCGTCTCGGGCCGGCTGCGGGTGCCGCCGTACGCGCTGCTGCTCGCCGCGGCGCTGCCCGGCGTGATCATCGTCGGTGCCTCGGCGCTCTCCGAGGGCGCCCTCACGAAGATCATCTCCTTCTCCAGCATCGGGATCTACCTGGCCTTCCAGATGGTGGTGCTGGCCGCCCTGCGGGCCCGGCTGCGCGGCTGGCGCCCGAGCGGGGACTTCCGGCTCGGCCGCTGGGGCCTGGCGGTGAACATCGGCGCGCTGGTCTACGGCGTCGCCGCGATCGTCAACATCTGCTGGGGCCGCACCCCGGACGCCGCCTGGTACGACAACTACCTGGTACTGCTCTCGGCGGTGGTCGTGCTCGCGGCCGGCGGCCTCTACCTCCTGCTGGCCCGCCCGCACCTGCGCGGCGACGCCCCCTCGGGCGACGCGACGGCCGGTGGCGCGGCGACCGGCGACGCGACGGCCGCGGCCGGGGCGGCCAGGGGGCGGTCGTGACCGGGCTCCCGCTGGACGGCGTCCTGGTCGCCGACTTCGGCCGGGTCCTCGCCGCGCCCTACCTGACCATGCTGCTGGCCGACCTCGGCGCCGACGTGATCAAGGTCGAGCAGCCCGGCACCGGCGACGACACCCGCGCCTGGGGCCCGCCGCACGCCCAGGGCGAGGCCACCTACTTCCTCTCCGTCAACCGCAACAAGCGCTCCCTCACCCTCGACCTGCGCGACCCGGCCGACCACGCCCGCGCCGTCGAACTCGTCCGCCGCGCCGACGTGCTGGTGGAGAACTTCCGCCCCGGCACGATGGCCCGCCACGGCCTCGGCCCGGACCGCGCCGAGGCGCTCAACCCGCGGCTGGTCTACTGCTCGATCACCGGCTTCGGCTCCGGCGAGGGCGCCGGACTGCCCGGCTACGACCTGCTGGTGCAGGCCGTCGGCGGCCTGATGTCCGTCACCGGCCCGGCCCCCGGCGAACCGATGAAGACCGGCGTCGCACTGGTGGACGTGCTGACCGGACTGCACGCGGCGGTCGGCGTGCTGGCCGCGCTGCGCGAGCGCGAGGCCACCGGCCGGGGCCAGCTGGTGGAGCTGAACCTGCTCTCCACCCTGCTCTCCGGCCTGGTCAACCAGTCCGCCGGCTACACCCTGGCCGGCGCCGTGCCCGGCATCCTCGGCAACCGCCACCCCTCCATCGCCCCGTACGAGGTGTTCGCCTCCGCCGACCGCCCGCTGGTCGTCGCGGTCGGCAACGACCGGCAGTTCGCCGCGCTCTGCCGGGGCGTGGGCGCCCCCGAACTGGCCGCCGACCCGCGCTTCGCCACCAACGCCGACCGGGTCGCGCACGTGGGCGCGCTGGCCCGCGAGCTCACCGCCCGGCTCGAACGCCGCACCGCCGCCGAGTGGTTCGCGGTCCTCACCCCGCTCGGCGTGCCCTGCGGACCGGTCAACGACCTGGCCGGGGCCTTCGCCCTCGCCGACTCGCTCGGCCTGCACCCGCGGGCGCCGCTGCCCGGCCCGGACGGCCGCCCGCTGGAGCTGGTCGCCAACCCGATCGGCCTCTCCCGCACCCCGCCCCGCTACCACCTGCCCCCGCCCCGGCTCGGCGAGCACACCGCCGAGCTCACCGCCTGGCTGGACGCCCCGCACGACGAGCGCCCGCACGACCGACACGCCCCGCACGACCAGGACGCCCCGACCGCCCCGACCGACCCGTACGACAAGGACCCCGAGGACCGCCCATGAGCACCCCGCACCGCACCCGCACGCCAGGGTGACCCCGACGGGCACCGGCGAGATCCACACCCTGGTGGTCGGCTAGGCCCTCATCGGGCAGGCGGCGTACCGCCAGGCGCGTACGGGGGGACGCCGAGGCCCGCGTCCGGCTTGTCCAGGGCCGGGCGCGGGCCGCCGATCCCCACCCGGTGCCGATGCCCGCGGCACCCGGTGAAGCCTTCCGAGGGGCGCGGTCAGACCGCGACCGCCTCCTCCATCTCCTCCTCGGCCTCCGCCGGCGTCTCGACCGGACGGCGCCCGCGGCCCTCGTACATCGCCGCGGCCACCAGCGCCGCACCGCCGAGCAGCAGCCAGACCAGCAGGGTCACGACGTGCCCGCCGAGGCCCGCGCCGCCGTCGAAGTACATGATGCTGCGCGCGCCCTCCAGGAAGCCGGCGCCGGTCCAGAAGCCGTGCAGGCCGCCGAAGAACCCGTTCTGCAGCTCGGGCCGGTAGATGCCGCCGGAGGAGGTGAAGTTCAGCATCACGAACAGCACCATCAGGGCCAGCGTGGTCCACTTCTTCAGGAAGCTGTGCAGGCCGATGCCGATCAGCACGATGCCCGCCGAGTAGAGCCAGCCCAGCGCCCAGATCGCCGCGTAGTCGTGGTCGACCACGTGGAAGACCGGCCCGGCGGTGACGATGCCGATCACGCTGACCGCCAGCGAGACCGCCACCCCGACCAGCGCCCGGACCGCCATGCTCAGCCCCGCGCCGGCGGCGCCGATCACCGCGACGCTGGCGTAGGAGCCGATGCTCAGCGCGACCAGCAGGAAGAACAGGCCCTGTCCGGTCGGGTCGCCCGCGGCCGGCGTGGTCAGGTCGGTGACGTGCAGCGGCACGCCCTGCTGGTCGGTGACGTTGGTGAACACCGCCGTGGCGGCCACCACCGAGGTGTCCGAGTTCCCCTTGGCGACGATCAGCTCGGGGCTCTTGGCGTCCGGCACGAAGGCGCCCACCAGGTCCCGGTCGCGCAGCTGCTGCTCGGCGGCGGCCCGGTCGTCCACGGTGCGGACGTCGAGCGCGTTCCCGGCCTTGCCCTGGATGGCCTGCGCCAGGCCCTGCGCCTGCGGCGTGGTGCCGACCACCGCCACCTTGAGGTGGTGGGGCTCGGGCTGGTGGAAGGCGCCCTGGTAGGCGAGCGCCATGCCCAGGCACATCAGCAGCGGGGTGATCAGGTGGATGGCCAGGTGCTTGAGCGAGTGCCCCAGGGTGGGCGCTGCGGCGGGGTTCCGGGGTGTGCTCATGGCGTTCGTACCGTCCTCCGGTGGCGTGTCTGTCAGCTTGATCATGAAGGTGGCAAATGCAACCAATGAGGGTGGTAAATGCAACCATCTATCGATGTAGCTTACAACTATCAGACACCGATCGGAAGCCGGGCTCCGAACAGGACCCGGCTCCCCGCCGCACCCGTACGCAGCCCGACTACCCCGACCGCGCTCAGCCCAGCTCGAACACCCCGTACGAGAACCCGTCCGCCCACAGCTCCCCGTCCGCGACCCGCACGCCCCGCACCTCCAGCGGCCGGACGCCCGGCGCCGACGGGACGCCCTCCGGCAGGCCCGGCAGCCGGACGGACGCCGGCTCCCGGCGCGGATTGACCGCCACCAGGTACCGCCCGGCCCGGGTGTACACCAGCGGGTAGCCGGTGTGCCGGACCTCCACCCCGCCGGCCGCGCCCAGCCCCGGGTGCGCCCGGCGCAGCGCGATCAGCCGCCGGACGGTGTGCAGCAGCGAGGTCGGGTCGGCACGCTGGGAGAGCACGTCCGGGCGGTGCGGGTCCGGGTCCACCGGCAGGTACAGCCGCTCGGGCGGGGCGCTGGAGAAGCCGGCGGTGGGGCCGGGCGTCCACTGCATCGGGGTGCGCGAGCCGGCCCGGTTGAACCGCGGCCCGAGGACGCTGCCCTCGGTGTCGGGCAGGCCCGGCAGGTAGCGCATGCCGATCTCGTCGCCGTAGTAGACCGCCGGGAGGGTGGGCCAGGTGAGCAGGAAGGCGAAGGCCGGGGCGAGCTGCTCCGCGGTGCGCGGACCGGTGGCCAGCCGGGAGAAGTCGTGGTTGGCGGTGGGCAGCACGATCTGCCCGCCGCCCTCGGTGAGTTCGGCGGCGGAGCGCCAGGCATCCAGGAAGGGCTGCGGGGTGCCCCGGCCCTCGGCCTCGAAGTAGCAGGCCTCCTGGTGCCAGAACTCCTCGACCGTCCCGCCGTTGTTGTTCCAGAGCGAGCGCAGCGGCAGGCCGTGGTCCGCGCCGCCGAAGTGCAGGAAGAAGTCGGCGTGGAAGCCGGCCGTGACGGCGGCGGCCGGGTCGCCCCACTCGGCGAGCAGGACGGCCTCGGGGTGGGCGCGGTCCAACCAGTCGCGCAGCTCGGTCCAGAGCTTGGCGGTCTCCACCTTGCCGGGGTCGTCCTTGACCAGCGAGTAGGCCATGTCCACCCGGAAGCCGGACACCCCGAGGCCGAGCCAGTGCGCCATGATCGCGCGCAGCGCCGCCCGGTTGGCGCGCGGGCCGTCCGCGTCCACCGCCTGCCGCCAGGGCTCCTCGGAACTGCCGCGCGCGTAGCCGAAGTTGAGCGCTGGCTGACAGTCGAAGAAGTTCGGCAGGTACCAGCCGGGGCGGCTGCCGGGCGAGGCGACGAAGCCGTCCACCGGGCGGTCGGACCAGATGTACCGGTGGTCGGACGGGTCCTCGGCGGAGGCCAGGAACCAGGGGTGGCGGTCGGAGGTGTGCCCGGCCACCAGGTCCAGCAGGACCCGGATGCCCTTGCCGCGGGCGGCCTCCACCAGGGCGGCCAGGTCCTCGGTGCTGCCGTAGCGCGGGGCCGGGGTGAGGTAGTCGGCGACGTCGTACCCGGCGTCGCGGAACGGCGAGGCGAAGCAGGGGTTGAGCCAGACGGTGTCGACGCCGAGCCAGGCGAGGTGGTCCAGGTGCTCGGCGATGCCGGCGAAGTCGCCGATGCCGTCGCCGTCGGAGTCGGCGAAGCTCTGGGGGTAGATCTGGTACAGCACGGCGTCGGCGAGCCAGTCGGGGCCGGGGCGGGTCGAGGTCATGGGCGGTTCCTCCTGCCGGGTCCGGGGCCCGGGGCTGGCCGGGCGGGGAGGGGCTGGGCCGGGACGGGCTCGGCCGGGGCCGAGCCGGGTGCCCCCGATTCTCGTCCAATCCCGGCCGTCCCGACAGCCCGCCTCGCCCCGCCGCAGACGCCGATGCCCCGCCGCGAACACCGACGGCCCGACTGCGCCCCCGCCGCCGACGCCGACGACCCGCTACGCCCCCGCCGCCCCGGCGCAGGCCGCCGTGAACGCCCGGGCCCGCCGGGTGATCTCCGCCCAGTCCCCCGCCGCGACCACGTCCGGCGGCACCACGTCCGTCCCCGCGCAGACCGCGAGCGCGCCGTGCGCCAGGAACTCGGCGGCGTTGCCCGCGTTCACCCCGCCGGAGGCCACCAGCGGCACGTCGGGGTACGGGCCGCGCAGGTCCTTGAAGTAGCCGGGGCCGAACGCCCGGGCCGGGAAGATCTTGACGGCGGCGGCCCCGAGGTCCACCGCGTGCGCCACCTCGGTCGGGGTGAGCGCCCCGAGTACCACCGGCACCCCGGCGGCGGCCGCCGCCTCGGCGACCTCGGGGCGGCAGCCGGGGGTGACCAGGAAGGACGCCCCCGCCTCGACCCCGCGCCGCGCCTGCTCGGCGGTCAGCACCGTTCCGACGCCGACCCGCCAGCCGGCCTTCGAGGCCCGGAGCAGATGGTCCGTCACATCCGGTGTGGTGTAGGTGAATTCGGTCAGGTTGATGCCGCCCTCGGCGAGCGCGGCGCAGAGCGCGGCGGCGTCCGGGATCCGGGGTGCGCGGACCACCGCGATCACCGGTTCGTCGCGCAGGACGGAAAGCCCGGTCGAAACGGAGGGGTCGGAGGAGGGGTCGGTCGGGGCGGACGGCTCGGTCATATGGCCAGGGTTCCTCGGTCGGTTCGGCGCAGGGCACGCCCGGGTCGGGCGCCGGTGGTGCGGCCCTCCCGGACGACGGCGCTGCCGTTGACGTACACGTACTCGATGCCCTCGGCGGGCAGCCGGGGGTCCTCGAAGGTGGCGGCGTCCCGGACCTTCCCGGGGTCGAGGAGCACCAGGTCGGCGTGGTGGCCGGGGGCGATCCGGCCCCGCCGGTCCAGCCCCAGCCGGGCGGCGGGGCGGCCGGTCATCCGGGCGATCGTCTCCTCCAGCGTGAGAACTCCCAACTCCCGGCTGTAGTGGCCGAGGTAGCGCGGGAAGGTGCCCCAGGCGCGCGGGTGCGGCCGGGCGCCGACCAGCAGTCCGTCGCTGCCGACGGTGTGCGCGCGGTGGCGCATGATCGCCCGGACGTTCTCCTCGTGCCCGACGTGCTGGAGGATGGTGGTGGCCAGCCCGTCCCGGCGCAGCAGGTCCAGGAAGACCTCGGTGCCGGTCCGCCGCTCCTCGACGGCCAGTTCGGCGACGGTGCGGCCGACCGTCCCGGCGAGCGGGGCCGAGCCGACGCCGGAGATCTGGATCGTCGCCCAGTCGGTGACCACGCCGTGGCAGCCGTCGCTGCCCTTCTCCTCCACCTCGTACCGGATCCTCGCACACTGCGCGGGGTCGTCGAGCCGCGCCAGCGTCGCGGCCGGGCCGCCCTCGGTGGCCCAACTCGGCAGCAGGGCGGCCAGGGTGGTGGAGCCGGGCAGGTAGGGGTAGCTGTCCAGGGTGAGGTCGACGCCGTCGGCGAGCGCCCGGTCGAGGAGCTCCAGCAGCTCGCCGGCCCGGCCCCGGTTGACCCCGAAGTTCATCGTGGCGTGGGTCAGGTGCAGCGCGCAGCCGCTCCGCCGGGCGATCTCCACCATCTCCGCGTAGCCCTCCAACGCCCCTTCGCCGTACGAGCGTTGGTGCGGAGCGTGGAAGCCGCCGTAGGCCGCGACGACGGTGCACAGCTCGACCAGCTCGGCGGTGTCCGCGTACATCCCGGGGGTGTAGCTGAGGCCGCTGGACATGCCGACCGCGCCGTCCAGCAGGCTCTTCGCCAGCACCTGCCGCATCCGGTCGAGTTCGCCGGGGGTGGGCGGACGGTTGGCCCAGCCCATGACGAGCATCCGGAGCGTGCCGTGCGGGACGAGGTAGCAGGCGTTGACGGCGACGCCGCTGCGGTCGATCCGGTCGAGGTAGCCGGCGACGTCCCGCCAGTCCCAGTCGAAGCCGTCCGGATCGCCGTTCCAGCCCGTGAGTTGGCGGCGCAGCGCGGCCAGTGTGGTGTCGTCCACCGGGGCGTAGGACAGGCCGTCCTGGCCGAGGACCTCGCAGGTGACGCCCTGGGTGACCTTGGCCGGGTGCTCGGGTTCGCGCAGCAGGGCGAGGTCGGAGTGGGCGTGCATGTCGATGAAGCCGGGGGCCAGTACCAGCCCGTCGGCGTCCACCACCTCGGCCGCGCCGGGGCCCCTGCCGATCCCGCCGGTCCCGCCGCCCTCACCGGACTCGGCGATCTCCGCGATCTCGACGATCAGGCCGTCGGCGATCCGGACGTCCGCCCGGTAGCGCTCCGCACCGGTGCCGTCCACCACGGTGGCGCCCCGGAAGACCGTCGCGCCCCCGCGGGCCGCTCTCTCCCCGGGCATCAGAAGAACGTCCTGACCAGGCCGGTGACCTTCGGCTCGGCCGCGTCCGCGGAGTCCAGCACCGGGATCGCCGTCCACTTGTCGAAGGCGGTGCAGGGGTGCGAGACGCCCAGTCGCAGCACGGCGCCGATCGGCGCGAGGTCGCCCGCGTCCCGCAGGAAGGCGTGCTGGTCGTTGAGTGCCGTGATCCGGGCCGCCGTACCGGTCAACTCGGCGCCGCCGCGCACCCGTTGCGGCTCCGGCAGGCCCTCGTCGAAGGGCAGGTCGCGCTTGCCGGCGTCCAGCAGCGCGAGCTGCGGCTCGGGCCGGGAGACGACCCGGGCCCAGCCGTGCAGCGCGCCGCGGAACGGCGTCCGCCCGCCGTCCCGGGCCAGCGGCGAGATGCCCCGGTAGAAGCCGTCGTCGTGGGCGATGTACGCGCCCGAGCGCAGCACCGTGAACGACTCCGGCAGGTTCGCCAACTCCTCGACCACCAGGTCGAAGTAGGCGCTGCCGCCGGCCGAGACCACCGGCGGGGTGCCGTCCGGGTAGGCGCTCGCCAGCCGGCCGTGCAGCTCGCCGAGCTCCCGCAGGTAGCCGCGGACGGCGGCCAGTCCCTCGGCCGAGGCGTCGTGCGCGATCGCGCCCTCGTAGCCGCCGATGCCCGCCAGGCGCAGGGTGGGGGCGCGCAGCACCGCGGCGGCGACCTCGACGGCGGCGTCCGTACCGCGGGCGCCGGTCCGCCCGCCGGGGCCGCCGAGCTCGACCAGCACCTCGACCGGCCGTTCGGCCCCGGCGGCGCGCAGCGCCTCGTCCATCAGCCGCACGCTCTCGACGGAGTCGACCCAGGAGAGGAAGGCGAAGTCCGGGTCGGCGGCGAGCTCGTCGGCGAGCCAGGCCAGTCCGGCCGGGTCGAGCAGGGCGTTGGCGAGCAGGATGCGCTGGACCCCGAAGGCCCGGGCGATCCGCACCTGCGGCAGGTTGGCGAGGGTGATGCCGTGGCTTCCGGCGTCGAGCTGCGCCTGCCAGAGGGCGGGCGCCATGGTGGTCTTGCCGTGCGGGGCGAGCGCGACGCCCGCCTTGGCGCACCAGTCGGCCATGGTGCGGACGTTGTGGTCGAGGGCGGCGCCGTCGAGGGTGAGCAGCGGGGTGCCGAGCGAGGAGAGGGTGGGGCCGGTGGCGAGCCACTCCCGCGTGCTGCGGCCCCACGACTGCGGCGGAGCGGCTTTGAACCGCCAGTCGAGCGGTTCGTCGGCCAGGGCCGCCACCGCTCCCCGGGCGATCCCCGGCCCGGTACCGCCGCTTGCGAAGGTCTGCTCCACCGTGTTCCTCCATCCGCACAGGTTGCAACATGCGCAACGAGGGTTGCACATGCTGGCAACACGGTTCTAGCATCGGCGCCGGATCACGGTCAACGGACCGGGCTCCCGGTCGACGGGGTCGGCTCACGTGCGGTGCTCGCGGAGAACGCGGTGCTCACGGACGAACGCGGCGTTCACGCGCCACGGAGTCGGCCCGGTGGGCCCGCTCTCGACGGAACGGCCGCAGACGAGGAGCCCCGCACATGCCGCGACAGGACACCCAGGGCCCGACCCGCCCCGGCGCTCCCCCGACGGCCGTGTGCGTGGGCGAGTCGATGGCCGTCCTGCTGCCGGACCGCCCGGGCCCGCTGGAGTCGGTGGAGAGCTTCCGGCTCTCGGTCGGCGGCGCGGAGTCCAACGTGGCGGGCGCGCTGGCCGCGCACGGCGTGCCGACCGCCTGGATCAGCCGGGTCGGCGACGACGGCTTCGGCCGCCGGCTGCTCGCCGAGGTCGCCGCCCGCGGCGTGGACGTCTCGGCGGTCGCGGTCGACCCGCACCGCCCGACCGGCCTCTACCTGAAGGAGGTCGGCGGCACCACCGGCGACCGCCACGACCTCGGGCCCGGCCGCAGCCGGCTGCACTACCACCGGCGCGGCTCCGCGGCCGCCGCACTCTCCCCCGGCCTGCTCGCCGACCCGGCCGCCGCCGCGCTGCTGGCCGGCGCCCGGCTGCTGCACCTGTCCGGCATCACCGCCGCGCTCTCCGACGACTGCCTGGCCCTGCTGCGCGCCCTGCTCGCCGACCGCCGTCCGGGCCGCCTGGTCAGCTTCGACCTCAACTGGCGCCCCTCGCTCTGGCTCGACCGCGACCCGGCCGTCCTGCCGCCGCTGCTGGACGCCGCCGACCTGCTGCTGCTCGGCGCCGACGAGGCCGAGGCCGCCTTCGGCACCGGCGACCCGGCCGAGCTCCGCCGCCGCTTCCCCGCCCCGGCCACCGTCGTGGTCAAGGACGCGGCCCGGCAGGTCACCGCCCTGGAGCAGGACGGTACGGCGGTCACCGAGCCGGCCCTCGCGGTCGAGGTGGTCGAGGCCACCGGCGCCGGCGACGCCTTCGCGGCCGGCTACCTGGCCGGCACCGTCCGGGGCCTGGACCAGCGGCGCCGGCTGCGGCTCGGCCACCTGAGCGCCGCCTGCGCGCTGACCGCCCCCGGCGACCAGGCCGAGCTGCCGGACGCCGCCGTGGTGGCCGCCCTGCTCGACGCCTCCCCCGCCCAGTGGGCCGCCACCCGGGTCACCCCGGAGGGCATCACCGGCCCGTCCCTGCCCGCCGGCGTCGCGCGTCCGGCCGACCGGACGCCGTGCGCCGACCGGTCGTTGTCCGCCGACCGGGCCCGGGCACAATGAGCGGGAACCCCAGCCCTCGAAGCGGAGCACGATGAGTCAGACCGTCACCCGCGCCCTGCGCATCCTCGCCGAGCTCGGCGAGGGCGAGCGCTCCCTCGACCAGCTCGCCGAGGTGCTCGGCGTCCACAAGACGACCGTGCTCCGACTGCTGCAGAGCCTCGAAGAGGAACGGTTCGTCTATCGCGACGCGGCCTACCGCTACCACCTGGGCGCCGGCCTCTTCGCGCTCTCCGGTCTGGCCCTGGAGCAGCGCGGCGTGCGCCGGATCGCCGCCCCGCACCTGGCCGAGCTGAACGCCGCCACCGGCCAGACCGTGCACCTGGCCGCGTACGAGGGCGGCGAGGTGGTCTACATCGACAAGTTCGACTCCCGCCACCCGGTGCGGATGTACTCCCGGATCGGCCTGCGCGCCGCCCTGCACAGCGCCGCCGTCTCCAAGGTGCTGCTGGCCGACCTGCCGCTGCCGGAGCGGCGCCGGGTGGTGGCCGGGATCGACTTCGTCCGGCACACCGAGCGCACCCTGACCACCCCCGAGGCGCTGCTCGCCGAGCTGGAGAGGGTCGCCGCCCAGGGCTGGGCGCAGGACCACGCCGAGCACGAGTCCTTCATCAACTGCGTGGCCGCGCCCGTCCGGGACGCCAGCGGGCGGGTGGTCGCCGCCGCCTCGATCTCCGTCCCGGACGTCGTCCTGCCGTACGAGCAGGTGCTGGACCTGCTCCCGCAGCTGCTCGCCACCACCCGCGCCGTCTCGGCCGACTGCGGCCGCCCCGACCACAACTGACGAACCGTCACACAACGTAAGGAACCCGATGTCCGCCGAGCACCCCCAGACCTTCGAGAAGACCGAGATCCGCACCGACGGCGCCCCCGCCCCCGCCTGGATGTTCTCCCAGGGCGTCCGCAAGGGCCCGTTCCTCCAGGTCTCCGGCCAGGGCCCGCAGGACCCGGCCACCGGCGAGTACCTGCACCACGGCGACGTGAAGGCGCAGACCCGCCGCACCCTGGAGAACGTCAAGGCCATCGTCGAGGCCGGCGGCGCCACCATCGAGGACGTGGTGATGTTCCGCGTCTACCTCACCAAGCGCGCCGACTTCCCGCTGATGAACGAGGTCTACGCCGAGTTCATCGACGAGAACATCAAGCCCGGCGGCGTGAAGCCGTGCCGCACCACCGTCTTCGTCGAGCTGCCGCAGGAGCCGATGCTGGTCGAGATCGACGCCCAGGCCGTCATCGGCTGACCCGGCCCCGCCCGACGGAAGGGCCCGGACGCCACCCGCGCGTCCGGGCCCTTCCGCCTGCCCGGGCCCGCCCGCTCGCCCCACCGCCTGCTTGCCACACCGCCTGCTTGCCACACCCCCAGCCGCACATTAGGTTAGGCTCACCTAACTAACTGGAGGTCCGTCCATGAGCCTGCCCACCGGCGACACCGAGGTCCCCGAGCCCAGCACCGCCGACCGGATCCACAGCCTGCTCAGCACGACCTCCTCGCTCACCGTCCGCGCCCTGGGCGAGCACCACCATCTGGACACCCCGGTCTCCGTGCACGGCTCCCGGCTGCGGCTGCGCGCCGCCCTGGACGACCCGCTGACCACGGCCGCCGTCGGCGCCGCCGAGGGCCTCGCCGTCGTCCTCGACGTCACCGACATCGCCCCCGTCGCCGTCCGCGACCGCGTCCGCGCCCGCCTCACCCTGGCCGGCCGGCTGCGGCCGGCCCACCTCACCGACGACGGCCTCGGCGTGCACCTGCGGGTGGACGTCGCCCACGCCGTCCTCGCCACCCCGTACGCCACCGGCGCGATCACCGCCGCCGACCTCGCCCTGGCCACCCCCGACCCGCTGGCCCGGTACGAGGCCATGCTGCTCACCCACCTCGCCGACGACCACGCCGAGGCGCTCGACGTCCTCACCCGGCTGCTCGACCCGGCCGTGCTCGCCCACGCCCCGGAGGTCCGCCCGCTCGCCCTGGACCGCCACGGCCTGGTGCTGCGCCTGGACCACTCGCACGGCCACCGCGACGTCCGCCTGGTCTTCCCCGAACCCGCCCGGGACACCGACGACTTCGGCCACCGGATGCACGAGCTGCTGGCCGCCGCCCAGTACGGCCTGCCGGTCCACCGGCGCTGAACCCGGGCCCGCCCGGCGCGAACGCCCGGGCCCGCCGGCCACCGCGGCCCCGGCCCGGTCACCGCTCGACCGCGTCCTCCAGCACCACCCGCCCGATCCGCGCGTACAGCCCGGGCCGCCACCGCCGCACCGCGAGCGCCAGCCCGATCCCGCCCGCGAACACCCCGATCACCAGGTACGGGATCAGCCGGAACAGCAGCGTGTGCGCCGCCTCCCCCGCCGCGGCGTCCCGGTTGAGCACCAGCAGCACCACCACCCCGGCCATCGCCACCCCGCCCGCCAGCGGCGCGGCCAGCGTCCGGAACCAGTGCGCCGTCTCCGGGTGCCGTCCGCGCACGTGGAAGTACCCGACCACGGCGAAGGAGCAGAGCGTCTGCACGACCAGGATCGCCATCGTCCCGAGCAGCGCCAGCAGCGTGTACAGGTGCGCGTACGGGTCCATGCCGGCCGCCAGGAACCCCGCCACCAGCCCCACCGCGATGACCGACTGCGTCACCGAGGCGACGTGCGGCGAGCCGTGCCGCGGATGGGTGCGGCCGAGCGCCGGGTGCAGCAGCCCCTCCCGCCCGATCGCGTACAGGTACCGGGCCGCGCACTGGTGGAAGGCCATCGCGCAGGCGAACGAGCCGGTGACGACCAGCCATTGGAAGACCTTCACCGCCCAGGCCCCCAGGTGCGCGGCGAGCTGGTCGAAGAACAGGCTGTTGCCGTCCTTGCCCGGCACCGCGCCGCCCGCCACCGCGACCGCCCGCTCGACCCCGTTGCCGGACACGATCATCCAGGACACGAAGACGTAGAGCAGCCCGACCCCGATCACGGAGATCAGCGTGGCCCGCGGCACCACCCGCTTCGGGTCGCGGGACTCCTCGCCGTACATCGCGGTGGACTCGAAGCCCACCCAGGACCAGAACGCGAAGAACAGTCCGAGCCCGGCCGCCGAGGTGCCCGAACTCCCCACCCCCTTCAGCGCGTTCAGCGGGTTCAGGGTCCCGGCCGCGAGCCCGTCCGGCCCGCCGCCGGAGAGCAGCACCGCCAGTGAGACCGCCGACAGGACGCCGATCTCCAGCACCAGCGCGACCCCGAGCACCCTGGCCGTCAGATGCAGGTCGAACCAGCCCATCACCCCGATCACCGCCGCCCCGAACAGCGCGTACCAGCCCCAGCCGACGTCCACCCCCAGCTGCGAACGGACCAGCCCGCGCAGCGAGTACGCGAAGAAGCCGAGGGCCGCGGCCTCGGTGACGACGTACGCGAGCACCGCGAGCAGCCCCGAGGCCATCCCCGCCACCCGCCCCAGCCCGTGCGAGACGTAGCCGTAGAACGCGCCGGCCGCGGTGATGTGCCGGGCCATCGCCACGTAGCCGACCGAGAACACCGTCAGCACCACGGTCGCCACGATGTACGCGGCGGGCGCGCCCGCGCCGTTGCCCTGACCGACGATGATCGGCAGGTTGCCGGTCATCGCGGTGATCGGGGCGGCGGTGGCGAGCGCCATGAACACCACGCCGACCAGGCCGACCGAGTCCGCCTTCAGCCGGTCGACCCCGCCCGCCCCGGGCCGCTCCCGCCCGGCCGTCTCCCCCGCCACGCCCCCGCTGCGGACCGCCATCCGGCCTCCTCGCCTCCCGGCCCGCCCGACCGCCGGACCGGCCGGGCGCTGACCGTCCGCCAGCATGGCGCCCGCAGGCGCCCGGAGATCCCGGCGAACCCCCTGCGGGACACCGGAGTTGACGCTTCGTTCGATCGATCGAACACCCCGGGCGGGCCCGGGAACGAAAGCGGCCGGCCCGGCCGCACGAGGAGGTCCTCATGCGGCCGGGCCGGCCTGGGCGTGTCCCGCGCCCATGTCCGCCGTGCGGCGATCACCCGGTCGAGCGGTCACCCGACATGACCATCCCGGGCGATCGGTTCGCCCGCAGCGGCGGTGGTTCCTGGTACCTCGGAGCTCGAAGCCCTCGGGGTCAGAGCGCGACGCCGTGCGCGCGCAGGTAGGCGACCGGGTTGATGTCCGAGCCGTACTCCGAGCCGTTGCGGATCTCGAAGTGCAGGTGCGGGCCGGTCACGTTGCCGGTGGCGCCGGAGAGGCCGATCTGCTGGCCGGCGGTGACGGTCTGACCGATCCTCACGCCGATCGAGGAGAGGTGCGCGTACTCGGCGTAGTGGCCGTCGGCGAGCCTGATCTCGACCTCGTTGCCGTAGGCGCCGCCGTTGCCGGCCTTGACCACGACACCGTTGGCGACGGCGCGCAGCGGGGTGCCGGTGGAGGCGACGAAGTCCTGGCCGGTGTGGTGGCCGGAGGCCCACATCGAGCCGGCCACGCCGTAGGCGGTGCCGAGCCGCGGGCCGGCCAGCGGGGCGACGAAGCCGGAGGTGGCGGCGGCGACCGGAGTGGCGGTCACGGCCTGGGCCGGAACGGCGACCTGGAGCTGGGTCTCGAGCTGCGCGGAGGGCTTGGCGGCCTCGGTCTGCACCTGGACCTGGGCCTGCGGCTTGGCGGCCTGGGTCGCCGGAGCGGACGGCTTGGCGGGCTTGGCCGGGGCGGCGGGCTTCGCCGGGGCGGCGTCGGCGGCCGGGGCGGCGTGGCCGGACAGCGCGAGCTGCTGGCCCGGGAAGATCAGGTTCGGGTTGGCGCCGACGACCGAGCGGTTCTGCTCGTACAGCGCGTGCCAGCCGCCCTCGACGTTCCTGGCGTCGGCGATCTTGGACAGGGTGTCACCGCTGACGACGCGGTAGCTCTCCTGCGCGGCCTGGGCGGCCGGAGCGGCGGCCTGCGTGGCCTGCTTGGCCTCGGTGGAGGCGGCGGCCGGAGCGGCCGGGGTGTGGGCCTGGGCGCTCATCGCGGTGACGAGCGGGAGGGCGAAGGACACACCGGTGACGGCGGTGGCGATGCCGATGCGGGCGGCGCGGGGCAGGGCGATACGACGAGCCTGTGCAGGCATGGAATTTTCCTCTCCGACGCCTGCGAGGTGAGCTGTCGGGTTCGGGCTGGAGTTGCCCGGCCGCTTGCGCGGCTTCACCCCAAGCCGGTCCTGGACGCCCGCGCCCTGAGGCGCGAACTCCAGTCCGGCGACTTACCTGTGGGTCCCCCGCTCCTGCCGTACAGAGTTCGTTTCGAACCACCGGGCAGCGGCAGGACTCGGCGTTCCACCCGGCGGATCCGTCCGGACTGGCCGGGCGGTCGCTGAACTAAAACCCATCCGTTCGGGTGAAGCAATGTCGATCTCTTGAAACGGCAACGATCCCCCCTGTCCCAGTGACCCTCCGCAGGCCCGGACCCACGGTGCGTACACAACCCATTCACCCCCCGCCACTGATCCACGACCCTGCGCCGAGATCGGCCACGCCGCGCACCCGTCCGCTCACGCACCGCCAGCCGCCAACACACCCACCGGTGACCCTTGTCACGTGCGCCTCGGCAGCGCAGGATTCGCCCGTGGCCACCTCCGAGGCCGGCACCCTGCGCCTGGGCACCGCGCAGGGTCGCTGGGTACTAATGGCGACGGTGCTCGGCTCCAGCATGGCGATGCTGGACGGCACCGTGGTGAACGTCGCGCTGCCCCGGATCGGCGCCGACCTCGGCGCCTCCCTCGCGTCCCTGCAATGGACCCTGAACGCCTATCTGCTCACCCTGGCGGGCCTGATCCTGCTCGGCGGCGCGCTCGGCGACCGCTACGGGCGGCGCAAGGTCTTCCTGATCGGCGTGGTCTGGTTCGCCGTCGCCTCCGCGGCCTGCGCCGCCGCGCCGAACATCCACGTGCTGATCGCCGCCCGCGCCGTCCAGGGCATCGGCGGGGCGCTGCTCACCCCCGGCTCGCTCGCCATGCTCCAGGCCGTCTTCCACCCTGACGACCGCTCGGCGGCGGTCGGGCTCTGGTCCGGCCTCGGCGGGGTGTCGGCGGCGGTCGGCCCCTTCCTCGGCGGCTGGCTGGTGGACGGCCCCGGCTGGCGCTGGATCTTCCTGCTGAACCTGCCGCTCGCCGCCGCCGTGATCGCGGTCACCACCCGGTCGGTGCCGGAGAGCCGGGACGAGGGCGCCTCCGGACGCTTCGACGTCCTCGGCGCCGTGCTCGCCGCCCTCGCCCTCGGCGCGATCACCTACGCGCTGACGGCGGCCGGCGAGGGCCTGTCCCCCGCCGTCTGGGTCAGCGGGGTGCTCGGAGTGGCGCTCGGCGTCGCCTTCGTGGCGGTCGAGCGCCGCGCGCCCGATCCGATGCTGCCGCTCGGGCTGTTCTCCTCCCGGCTGTTCACCGCCGTGAACCTGGTCACCCTGTGCGTGTACGCGGCGTTCAGCGGCGTCTTCTTCCTGCTGGTGGTGCAGCTCCAGATCGTGTCCGGCTTCTCGCCGCTGCTCTCGGGCTTCGCGCTGGTGCCGATCACCGTGCTGATGCTGCTGCTGTCCGCGCGCGCCGGGCGCCTCGGCAAGCGGATCGGCCCGCGCATCCCGCTGACCGTCGGCCCCCTGCTGTGCGCCGCCGGGGTGCTGCTGATGCTGCGCGTCGGCCCGGACTCCTCCTACTGGGTGGACGTGCTGCCCTCCGTCACGGTGATGGGCTGCGGCATGACGCTGCTGGTCGCACCGCTGACGGCGACCGTGCTGGCCGCCGTCGAGGTCCGGCACGCGGGCATCGCCAGCGGGGTCAACAACGCCGCCGCCCGCGCGGCCGGCCTGCTCGCGGTCGCCGCCCTGCCGGCGCTGGCCGGGCTGAGCGGCGACGCCTACCGGGTGCCCTCCTCGGTCGACTCCGCCTTCCACACCGCGATGCTGATCTGCGCGGGCCTGCTGGCCGCCGGCGGGCTGATCGCCCTCGCGACCGTACGGGGCAACGTGCTCGCCGCCGACGACCAGCAGGTGGCCGAGCCGAACTGCGACTGGCCGTGCGGCACCACCACCCCGCCGCTGGACCCGGGCCACGTCCCCACGACGCGCGAGGGCCCCGCCACCGGTCCGGCGGCGGGGCCCTCGGCTCAGGGCTGACGAGACGTCAGAGGATGTCGCCGGGCGCGTACTTGGCGGCCTCCGGGTAGGCGGCCGCGACGGCCTCCACCTGGCGGACCACCTCGGCGACCTGGGCGCCGGCCGCGCCGGTGAAGGACAGCCGGTCGGCGAGCAGCGCGTCCAGCGCGGCCCGGTCCAGCGGGATCCGCTCGTCGGCGGCCAGCCGGTCCAGCAGCTCGTTCTCCCGGGCGCCCGCGCGCATCGCCAGCGCGGAGGCGACGGCGTGCTCCTTGATGACCTCGTGCCCGGTCTCCCGGCCGACGCCCGCGCGCACCGCGCCCATCAGCACCTTGGTGGTGGCGAGGAACGGCAGGTAGCGGTCCAGCTCGGCCTCGATCACGGCGGGGAAGGCGCCGAACTCGTCGAGGACGGTCAGGAAGGTCTCCAGCAGGCCGTCGAAGGCGAAGAACGCGTCCGGCAGCGCGACCCGGCGCACCACCGAGCAGGAGACGTCGCCCTCGTTCCACTGGTCGCCGGCCAGCTCGCCGGTCATCGAGGCGTAGCCGCGCAGGATGACGGCCAGGCCGTTGACGCGCTCGCAGGAGCGGGTGTTCATCTTGTGGGGCATCGCGGAGGAGCCGACCTGGCCCTCCTTGAAGCCCTCCGTGACCAGCTCGTGGCCGGCCATCAGGCGGATGGTCTTGGCCAGGCTGGACGGCGCGGCGGCCAGCTGGACGAGGGCGGTGAGCACCTCGAAGTCCAGCGAGCGCGGGTAGACCTGGCCGACGCTGGTCAGCACGTTCTCGAAGCCGAGGTGCCCGGCGACCCGGCGCTCCAGCTCGGCCAGCTTGTCGGTGTCGCCACCGAGGAGGTCGAGCATGTCCTGGGCGGTGCCGACCGGGCCCTTGATCCCGCGCAGCGGGTAGCGGGCGATCAGCTCCTCCAGGCGGCGGAAGGCGACCAGCAGCTCGTCGGTGATCGACGCGAACCGCTTGCCCAGGGTGGTGGCCTGCGCGGCCACGTTGTGCGAGCGGCCGGCCATGACCAGCTCGGCGTGCTGGGCGGACAGCTTGGCCAGGCGCACCAGCACGGCCACCGTGCGGTCCCGCACATGCTCCAGGGACTGGCGGATCTGCAGCTGCTCGACGTTCTCGGTCAGGTCCCGGGAGGTCATTCCCTTGTGGATCTGCTCGTGCCCGGCGAGCTCGCTGAACTCCTCGATCCGGGCCTTCACGTCGTGGCGGGTGACCCGCTCACGGGCGGCGATCGAGCCGAGGTCGACCTGGTCGATCACCCGCTCGTAGTCGGCGACGGCGGTCGCCGGAACCTCGACGCCGAGGTCCTGCTGGGCCTTCAGGACGGCGAGCCACAGGTGGCGCTCGAGGACCACCTTGTGCTCGGGGGACCACAGCTGGGCCAGGGTCGCCGAGGCGTACCGGGAGGCCAGGACATTGGGGATCTGGGGCTTCGCGCTCACGCTTCGCAAGAGTAACAGCCGAGGTCACGCCGGACGTCGGCGGATGGGGTAGGCTGGGTCAATTGAGCGCCTTTCAGATAACGCTTCGCAGCCTTCTCACCGCAAGGATACCACACCGATGAGCGAACAGCCAGTGACCGCGCGGGACTCCAGCGCCCTCGCCGCGGCCCTGCGCACCGAGCAGGCCCACCTCGCCCGGCTCTACGCCCGGCTGGACACCGAGCGCGAACGGGCCCGCCGCACCGCCCACGGCGCCCACGACGGCGCCGGATCCGGTGGCACCCACCAGGCCCGGCTGGAGCGCGAGGTGCGCTCCCGCGAAGCCGCCCGCCACGCCGCCCGGCTGGAGGCGGTCGAGCGCGGCCTCTGCTTCGGCCGGCTCGACGAGCGCGACGGCACCGTCCACTACATCGGCCGTACCGGCCTGACCGACGAGACGTACGAACCGCTGCTGCTCGACTGGCGCGCGCCGGCCGCCCGCCCCTTCTACACCGCGACCCCCGTCCACCCCGGCCCGGTGGTGCGCCGCCGCCACCTGCACACCCGGGGCCGCACCGTCACCGGCCTCGACGACGAGGCGCTCGACCTCGCCGGGCTGGACGAGTCCGGCCGCCGCACCCTGGTCGGCGAAGCCGCCCTGCTCGCCGCCCTCGACCGCGAACGCACCGGCCGGATGGGCACCGCCGTCGCCACCATCCAGGCCGAGCAGGACCGGGTGATCCGCTCCCCGCTGCGCGGCGCCCTGGTCGTCCAGGGCGGCCCCGGCACCGGGAAGACGCTGGCCGCCCTGCACCGCGCCGCCTACCTGCTGTTCACCCACCGCGCCGCACTGGAGCGCCGGGGCGTCCTGGTGATCGGCCCCAACCCCGGCTTCCTGCGGTACATCGAGGAGGTGCTGCCCGCCCTCGGCGAGACCGAGGTGGTGCTCCGCACCGTCGCCGAACTCCTCCCCGGCCTCGCCGCCACCGGCACCGACGACCCCGCCGCCGCCTTCGCCAAGGGCGGCCCCTGGATGGCCGGGGTGCTCCGCGCCGCCGTGGCCGCCCACCAGACGGCCCCCGTCGAGGGCCTGGACCTCGGCGAGGGGCTGCGGGTCTCCGCCCGGGCCTGCGCCGAGGCCAGGGACGCCGCCCGCGGCCTGCGACTGCCGCACAACCGGGCCCGCGCCTTCTACCTGGGCACCCTGCTCGACGCCCTCGCGATCGGCCAGGCGCTCACCCTCGGCCGCCCGTACGACGACGAGGAGGCGCACTACGCCCCGCGCGAGCTGTGGGAGCGGCCGGACGTCCGCGCCGCGCTCGACCCGCTCTGGCCCCGGCTCACCCCGCAGCAGCTGCTCGAACGCCTGCTCACCGACCGGGAGTTGCTCGCCTCAGCGGCCCCCGAGCACGCGACCGCCCTGCTCCGCCCGCCCGGCTCCGAGTGGACGGCCGAGGACGTCCCGCTGCTCGACGAGGCCGCCGAACTCCTGGGCGCCGAGGGGCCCTCGGCCCCCACCGGTCAAGACCCGGACGAACTGGCCTTCGCCCAGGGCGTGTTGACCATCACCGGGCAGACCGACGACGCCCTGCTGGACTCCGCCGCGCTGGCCGAGCGCTTCCGCGACGACGGCCCGTACCGCTCCACCGCCGAGCGCGCCGCCGCCGACCGCACCTGGGCGTACGGCCACGTCGTCGTGGACGAGGCGCAGGAGCTGTCCGCGATGGCCTGGCGCGCCGTCCTGCGGCGCGTCCCGACCACCTCGCTCACCATCGTCGGCGACCTCGCCCAGACCGGCTCGCCCGCCGGCGCCCGCAGCTGGGCCGAGACGCTCGACCCGCACCTGCCCGGCCGCTGGCGCGAGGAACGGCTCACCGTCAACTACCGCACGCCGGAGCCCGTCATGACCCTCGCCGCCGCCGTGCTGCGCACCGCCGTACCCGGCCACCGGCCGCCCGAGTCCATCCGCCCGGGCACCGAGCGGCCCCGCGCGGTCCGCGTCCCGGCGGGCGGCTTCGCCGCCGCGCTCGCCCGGCTGCCCGTCGGCCCGGGCACCCTCGGCGTGATCGCACCGGACGCCCTGGCCGCGGAGCTGGACGCACTCACCGTCGCGGACGCCAAGGGGCTGGAATTCGACGCGGTCGTGGTGGTCGAGCCGGCCGCGCTCGCCCCGCGCGACCTCTACGTCGCCCTGACCCGGACCACCCGCTCACTCACCCTGCTCCACCACCGGCCGCTGCCACCGGAACTCGCCGGGCTGCTCTGACCGGGACGAAGCACTGGTGGCGTACGGGCGGCGCGGGGTCCTACTGCGCGCCGCCCGTACGACCGGCCAGCACCGGCAGCACCTGGGAGCAGATCGAGTGCAGGGCGATCCGCTGCTCGTCGGTCATCGCCTCGAAGGCCTGGTGGGTCCGGGCCATCTCGCCGCGGATGCGGTTCAGGATCTCCCGGCCCTCGGCCGTGATCACCACGATCTTCACCCGGCGGTCACCGGCCGCCGCCTCCCGGTTGGCCAGGCCCAGCGACTCCAGCCGGTCCACGATCCCGGTGACGTTCGAGGCGTCGCAGCCGAGCCTCCCGGCCAGCGCGCGCATCGGCACCGGCTCCTGCACCGCGCCCAGCGCCTTGGCCTGCGAGGAGGAGAGCCCGTGCCGGGCCGCGGCGGCCGCGAAGTCCTGGAAGTACGCGGCACCGACGGAGGCCAGCGCCTCCATCAACTCGGCGTTGGTCGGTACGGTCGTCGTCGCTGTCGAACCCATGGGGCCAGAGTACGACCAGGTGCTTCAGCAACTCAAGCTTTGACCACGGCAACCGTCCGCGAGCCGCCCCGGAACCCTCCGGTGTCAGAGCACCAGCTGGTCGAACAGCCGCCGGAGCTCCGCCTCCGGGTCCGCGGTCAGCCCGGTGTGCACCGGCCCCGGCTGGACGATCGCGCTGCGCGGCGCGGTCAGCCAGCGGAACCGCTGCCCGGCGCTGTCCCCCGCCGCCGGACCGGCCTGCGGGCCGCCGTGGCAGACCGCCTCGATCCCCTGCAGCGCCCGCCGCACGCCCTGCACGTCCGCCACCGGGTCCAGCGCCAGCAGCCGGGCCTGGTCCAGGTGGGTCCGGGCGGCCAGATGCGATTCCTGTCGGCAGTACAGCAGCACCCCGACGTTGACGCACTCGCCGCGCTCGACCCTCGGCACCGCGCGGATCACGGCGTACTCGTAGTCGTGCAGCTCGACGGTGGCCGGCAGCACGGACAGCGTGAACTCGGTCATGCGGGCACCTCCGGCAGCCAGTCGCGCGGACCGGCCAGTCGCTCGGTCAGCTGGGTCCGGTACGCGGCGCGCACCTCGTCGGGCGAGTCGAAGCCGAACTCGTCCACCAGCCAGACCTCGGGGATCTGCGCCACCGCGCCCTCGATCGCCGCCTCGGCGAGCGGCGCGAGCGCCTTGTCGGCCGCCGCCAGGTCCGGCCGGGCCCCCAGCAGCGCGTGGTCGGAGGCGTCGTACGGACGGCGGATCCAGGCGGCGGCACCCGGCCAGTTGTGGTGGAAGATCAGGCTCGCGCCGTGGTCGATCAGCCGCAGCCCGCCGGTCGCCACCAGCAGGTTGGGGTTGCGCCAGGAGCGGTCGACGTTGCCGATCAGCGCGTCGAACCAGAGCACCTGCCCGGCGAGCTCCGGATCCACCTCGAAGCAGAGCGGGTCGAAGTTGAGCGCGCCGCTGACGAAGGCCATCCCGAGGTTGGTCCCGCCGCTGGCCCTCATCTGGTCCTGGATCTGGTGGTCCGGCTCGCTGCGCGCGAGCACCGGGTCCAGGTCGACCGTCACCAGCTCCGGCACCGGCAGCCCGAGCCGCCGGCCGAGCTCCCCGGCCAGCACCTCCGCGACCAACGCCTTGCGGCCCTGCGCCGCACCGACCCATTTCAGCGCGTACAGCCGCCGATCGTCGGCCTCGACCAGGCCCGGCATCGAGCCGCCTTCTCGCAGTGGCGTCACGTACCGGATCGCCGTCACCTCGGGTAGCACGGCCGACAGCCTATCGGTGTCGCCGCCCTTTCCTCTCTCCCCCTCCCGCCGCCACCCCGTTCTCCCTCTTCTCCCTTTTCTCCCCGCCCTCCTCCACCCCACCCCCACGGCCCCGCCCCGGTGGCAGCCCCCGCTGCTCCGTGCGAGTGTGGCGGACAGTAATGGGGACCTTCACGGCAAAGGGATGAGCGATGGAACGACCTCGGATCCTGATCGTGGGCGGTGGCTTCGCCGGCCTGGAGTGCGCCCGCCGCCTCGAACACAAGCTGTCACCGTCGGAGGCCGAGATCTCGCTGGTCACGCCGTTCAGCTACCAGCTCTACCTCCCCCTCCTCCCCCATGTCGCGGCCGGCGTCCTCACCCCGCAGTCCGTGGCCGTCTCGCTGCGCCGTACGCTGCGCCGCACCCACATCGTCCCCGGCGGCGCCATCGGTGTGGACCCGGCCTCCAAGGTGTGCGTCATCCGCAAGATCACCGACGAGGTGGTGGCGCAGAAGTACGACGTCCTGGTGCTCGCCCCCGGCAGCGTCACCCGTACCTTCGACATCCCCGGCCTCACCGACTACGCCCGCGGCATGAAGACGCTCGCCGAGGCGGCCTACGTCCGCGACCACGTGATCGCCCAACTCGACCTCGCCTCGGCCTCCTTGGACCAGAAGGAGCGCGAGTCCCGGCTCCAGTTCGTGGTGGTCGGCGGCGGCTACGCGGGCACCGAGACGGCCGCCTGCCTCCAGCGCCTGACCACCGCCGCCGCCCACCGCTACCCGCGTCTGGACGCCCGGCAGATCAAGTGGCACCTGATCGACATCGCCCCGAAGCTGATGCCGGAGCTCGGCGACCCGCTCGGCGAGGCCGCCCTAGAGGTGCTGCGCGACCGCGGCATCGAGGTGTCGCTGGGCGTCTCGGTGGCCGAAGTCGGCGCCGAGACGGTCAAGTTCACCGACGGCCGGGTGCTCCCCTGCCGCACCCTGATCTGGACGGCCGGGGTGGCCGCGAGCCCGCTGATCGGCACCCTGGACGCCGAGACGGTCCGCGGCCGGCTCGCCGTGACGGCGGAGATGCGGGTGCCGCAGTTCGAGGGCGTGTTCGCGCTCGGCGACGCCGCCGCCGTCCCCGACCTCGCCAAGGGCGACGGCGCGGTCTGCCCGCCGACCGCCCAGCACTCCGCCCGTCAGGGCCGCGCGGTCGCGAACAACGTGATCGCCTCGCTCCGCAACCAGCCCCTGGAGCCATACTACCACAAGGACTTGGGCCTGGTGGTCGACCTCGGCGGCAAGGACGCGGTCTCCAAGCCGCTCGGCATCGAGCTGCGCGGGGTGCCCGCCCAGCTGGTGGCGCGCGGCTACCACCTGATGGCGATGCGCACCAACGCGGCCAAGTTCCGGGTGGGCGCCAACTGGCTGCTCAACGCGACCGCCGGCGACGACTTCGTCCGGACCGGCTTCCTCGCCCGCCAGCCCGCCCGGCTGCAGGACTTCGAGTACACCGACGCGTACCTGACGAAGGATCAGGTCATCGCGCACGCCCAGTCCCTGCTCGCCAAGGGCTGAGCACCGCGGAACGGCGGAACGGCGCCCCCACGGCCGAGGCCGCGGGGGCGCCGAACCGTGTGCTCACCGTGCGGTGAGGTACATCCCGCTCGCGTCCTGCCCGGCCGTGTTGCGGCACGCGTAGTCACCGCTCGGGCGCGCCCACAGCAGCGTCAGGCAGCGCCCGACCGCCTGCTGGCCGTAGTAGTTGGGGTGCATCGACTCCTGCAGCACGCCCTGCGTGGAGTTGAGGCCGCCGTCCAGGAAGCGCGCCCACTCGCTGGTGGTCGCGGACGGGCCGGAGCTCGCGGTCGGCTGCCGGGTGGCCGTCGAGCAGACCTCGCGGCCCTGCAGCATGTCCGACAGGTCCAGGAACTGCGCGCCCTTGGCGGCGGCGACGCCCGCCAGCGCCTGGGAGATCTGCGGCACCATCGAGTCGCGGGCCCAGTCGGCGTCGCCGTCCCAGAACGGGCAGCCGCCGGTGTTGGAGCGGGTCCAGCCGCTCTCCGGGTACCGCATCTCGGCGCCGCGCGGGATCGGCGACGGGTAGGACTGCAGCACCAGGCGGTAGTCCGACTGCGCGTAGCCGGCGCCGGTCATCACCGCGCGGATCTCGTCGATCGCCTTGCCGACCCCGGCCATCGCGGCGGGCATCTTGGCGTCGATCCCGGACTGCGCGGAGTCGTGGCAGTAGGAGTACCAGATCAGGTAGTCCTGCACGCAGGTGGAGATGACGTCCGAGAAGCCCAGGTCGTTGCCGCCGATCGACAGGGTGATCAGCTTGACGTTGTTCTGCCGTGCCACGGTGGCGAGTTGGTCGGCCTGTGGGGCCTCGCCCTTGAGCGACTGCCCGCCGTTGGCGGCACGGAAGACGTTGGCGCTGACGGCGCCGGAGCAGGCCAGGTCGATCTCGTTCTGGGCCCCGGTCGAGGCGCTGAGCACCTCGGCGACGTCCGAGCGGTCGCACCCGCTCGCGGCGGTGGCGCCGTAGACCCGCGAGGGGTCGTACGAACTGCCGGTCCAGGCCCGGTCGGTACCGTTGCGGCCGCCGCCGGTGCCGGCCGCGTTGCCCTTCCAGCGGCCGGCCTCGCCGGAGATGTAGCTGTCGCCGAGGGTGACGCTGGCGGTGGGCCCGGACGGCACGACAGCCGGTGCGGCCGGGGCGGACGGAGCGGCGGAGGCCGGCGAGGCGACGGCCAGCCCCGCGACGGCGATCGGGAGGGCCAGGGCCGCGGCGAGCAGCCGTCGGCCGGGGCGAGGGGCGCTGCCGGTGCTGCGGACACTGCGGGTGCTGCGGGCGCTGCTCGAACAGTTCTCGGGCACTGCGGAACTCCTGCGGCTCGGTCCTCCCGGGGAAACGGGGAACGGGAGGACGCCTGGGTGAGGGTGGGCCGCCGGCCGGTGGCGCGATGAAGATGACATGCGCGCGCCCACCACCGCTAGGCGTCTGCGGGAGGTTTCCGCTTTTGTTACCGCCGGGTTCAGACCAACCGGGCGGGCGACGCCCGGACGCCGCCCGCGGTTCACACCCGCCACACCTGCCCCACCCGCCCCGCACTCCAGGGCCCGACCACGACTCACACCAGCCGCGACCCGCCCCCGCCCGCCCCCAACACCGCCGCCAGGTCCTCCGCCAGCTCCCGCGCCTGGGCCGCGTCCAGCCGCGCCGTGGTGAACCGCAACCCGGGCGGCGACTGGATCCGGTACCGCGCGCCGGGCGCCGCGACCCAGCCGCGCTGCACCAGCGCCGCCAGCACCGAGGTCTCGTCCGGCACCGGCACCCAGACGTTCAGTCCGCTCCGTCCGTGCGCCGCGATCCCGCGCGCCGCCAGCTCGTCCAGCAGCGCGTCCCGCCGGGCCCGGTACGCGGCGGCCACCCGGTCGGCCGGCGCGGCGTCGCCGCTCCACAGCTCCGCGACGGTGCGCTGCAGCAGGTGGCTGACCCAGCCGGCGCCCAGCCGCAGCCGGCCGGTCACCCGTCCGATCGTCTCCTCGTCCCCGACCGCCGCCGAGACCCGCAGGTCCGGCCCGTACGCCTTGGCCGCCGAGCGCACCACCGCCCAGTGCCGGGTGCCCGCCCCGACCAGCGGGTGGTACGGCTGGTCGACCATGCCGTGCCCGTGGTCGTCCTCGATCAGCAGCACCCCGGGGTGCTCGGCCAGGACGGCCTTGAGCGCCTCGGCCCGCCGCGCGGTGAGCGCCGCACCGGTCGGGTTCTGCGCCCGGCTGGTGACCACCACGGCCCGGACGCCCTCGGCCAGCGCGGCGGCCAGCGACCCCGGCAGCGGGCCCTCGTCGTCCAGCCGGACGGGCACCTGCTTCAGCCCCAGCGCGGGCAGCAGGTCGAGCAGGCTGCCCCAGCCCGGGTCCTCGACGGCCACCGCGTCGCCGGGGCGCAGCCGGGCGCCGAGGATCCGTTCGACGGTGTCCAGCGAGCCGGAGGCGACGGCGATCGGGCCGCCGGGCAGGCCGTCGGCCTCGAAGGAGGCGCGGGCGAGCGCGAGCAGCCGCGGGTCGACGCCGGCGTGCCCATACAGCACGGGGTCGGTGCGCGCGGCCTCGGCGGCGGCCGCGAGGGCCTGGGCCAGGTCGGGCAGCAGGGCCGGGTCGGGGTTGCCGGTGGACAGGTCGCGGGCGTGCGGCGGGACGGGGATGCGGATCTGGTCGCGCGGGGTGAGCGCGGGTCTGGGCAGGATGCGGCTGCCCTTGCGGCCGGCCGTCTCGATCACGCCGCGGTCGCGCAGCAGCCGGTAGGCGGCGGCGACGGTGTTGGGGTTGACGCCCAGTTCGGCGGCGAGGTCGCGCAGCGGGGGCAGCGCGGTTCCCGGGGCGAGCTGCCCGCTGCTCACGCCCTGCTCGACGTGGGCCGCGATTTCGCTGGCGCGTCGCCCTTTCAGCGGATAGTCTCCTAGCACAAAGCTAAGTATGCACTAGTACATAGAGGATGTCATGTCGGCCAACCCGGAAGACTCGCCCAGCTACTCCCGCACCCCCAGGACCACCCCCACCCGCTACCGGGACCGGGCCACCTGGGAGCAGGAGGCGATCCACGCCATCCTCGACAGCGCCTACATCTGCCACCTCGGCTTCGTCGTCGACGGCGCCCCCGTGGTCCTGCCGACGATCTTCGCCCGGGTCGGCAGCCGGCTCTACGTCCACGGCTCCACCGGAAGCCGCCCGATGCGCAACGCCTCCGGCGAGCAGGGCATGCCGGTGTGCGTCACCGTCACCCAGGTCGACGCGCTGGTGCTGACCAAGTCCGCGTTCAACCACTCGGTGAACTTCCGCTCGGTGGTCGCCCACGGCACCGCGCACCAGGTCACCGACCCCGAGGAGCTGGACGTCGCGCTCGCCGCCCTGGTCGACCACGCGATACCGGGGCGCTCCGCCGAGGTCCGTCCGGCCAACGCCAAGGAGCTCGCCGCCACCGCCGTCGTCCGGCTGGAGCTGGACGAGGTCTCGGCCAAGACCCGGGAGGACGGCGCCGCCGACGACCCGGAGGACACCGGCCTGCCGTACTGGTCCGGGCTGATCCCGGTCACCACCGTGCACGGCACCCCCGAGCCGCACCCCGGCACCGCCGTCCCGCTCCCCGCGCACCTGCGCGGCTACCCCCGCTGACGGGAGGCCCACCCGTGCTGATCAGATCCTGGGACCGCGGCGACGAGGCCGAGTGGCGCGCCTGGCTGGCCGAGGGCCGCGACTTCGGCCTGCTCGCCGCCAACGGCGGCCCCGGCGAGGGGCCGGTGCTGGTCCCGACGCACTTCCTGCTGGACGCCGACCGCGGCGAGATCCTGCTCCACCTCGCCGCGCCCAACCCGCTGCTGGCCGCCGTCCGGGCCGACCCGAAGGTCACCCTCGCGGTCACCGACGGCTACGCCTTCGCCCCGGGCCACTGGCGCGGCGCACCGGGCACGCCCACCAGCTACTACGCCTCCGTCCACTTCCACTGCACCGCCGAGGTGGTGGAGTCTGCGGCCGGCAAGGCCGAGATCCTCAACCGCCAGCTGGCGCACTTCCAGCCCGAGACGCCGGAGGTCCGGGTGGTGCCCGGCGAGGGCGAGCTGGCCCGGCAGCTGCCCGGCCTGCGCGGGCTCCGGCTGACCGTCGACGAGGTGCGGGCCAAGTTCAAGTACGACGACAAGAAGCCCGCCGAGGCGCAGTACGCGATCGCCGACCGGCTCGCCGAACGCGCCGACGGCCGGGGGCGCGGCCGCGACCAGTACGCCGCCGCCCGGGCCCAGTTGCTCCGCCGTCACCGGCGGCGCACCGCCGAGCCGCGGGGCGCCGCCGGCCCCGTGGGCGACGCCCCGCGCGCCGACCTCCCTCGCACCGTCGACCGGCGCACCGAGCGGCCGCGCGCCGCCGACTGACCCCGGATCACCCGGTCGGCCGCCCCCTCGGGCAGGTCGGCCGCCGCGCTGCTCGAATGTGAGACGAGCCCTGCCCACTCGGCGTCAGAGCGGGCCCGTCCACCCCCGGGAGCGCGCGTGTCCTCAGTCAACAGCCAACGGGCGGCCGGCGAGGCCCACCTCGGCCACGTGGTGTTCATCTCGGCGGCCGCCGCCATGGGCGGCTTCCTGTTCGGCTACGACAGCGCGGTGATCAACGGCGCCGTGACGGGCATCCAGAAGCACTTCGGGGTCGGCCACGGCACCACCGCCTTCGTGGTGGCGATCGCGCTGCTCGGCTCGGCGGTGGGCGCGGTGATCGCCGGCCGGCTCGCCGACCGCCTCGGCCGGGTCCGCACGATGCTGCTGGCCGCCGCCCTGTTCGCGGCCAGCGGCATCGGCTCGATGTTCCCGCCGAACATCGAGACCCTCGCCACCTGGCGCGTGGTCGGCGGCATCGCGATCGGCATCGCCTCGGTGATCGCCCCGACCTACATCGCCGAGGTCGCCCCGACCGCGTACCGCGGCCGGCTCGCCTCCTTCCAGCAGATGGCGATCGTGCTCGGCATCACCGTCTCCCAGCTCGCCAACTGGGCCCTCAACCAGGCCGCCGGCGGCGAGTCCACCAACCACCTCGGCGGCATCCAGGCCTGGCAGTGGATGCTCGGCGTCGAGGCCATCCCGGCCCTGGTGTACGGGCTGATGGCGCTCGCCATCCCGGAGTCGCCGCGCTTCCTGATCGCCGACCACCGCGAGGAGCAGGCCCGCAAGGTGCTGGTCGAGGTCGAGGGCGAGGGCGTGGACCTGGACGCCCGGGTCGCGGAGATCCGCTCGGTACTGGAGTCCAGCCACAAGCCCCGGATGAAGGACCTGATGGGCGGCCGCTTCGGCCTGCTGCCGATCGTCTGGGTCGGCATCGGCGCCTCGGTGTTCCAGCAGTTCGTCGGCATCAACGTGATCTTCTACTACTCGTCCCTGCTGTGGCAGTCGGTCGGCATCAACGAGTCCAACTCGCTGCTGATCAGCCTCTCCACCTCGATCATCAACGTGATCGGCACGGTGATCGCGATGGCCCTGGTGGACCGGATCGGCCGCAAGCCGCTCGCCCTGGCCGGCTCGATCGGCATGGCGGCCGCGCTGGGCACCGCCGCCTGGGCGTTCTCCTACCGGGAGGGCACCGGCGACACCGCCACCCTGGACAACACCCACGCCACCGTCGCCCTGGTCGCCGCGCACGTCTTCGTGCTCTGCTTCGCCTTCTCCTGGGGCGTGGTGGTCTGGGTCCTGCTCGGCGAGATGTTCCCCAACCGGATCCGCGCGCTGGCGCTGTCCGTCGCCGCCTCGGCGCAGTGGATCGCCAACTGGGCGATCACCGTCAGCTTCCCGGACCTCGCCGACTGGAACCTCTCCGCGACGTACGTCATCTACGCGGCCTTCGCGCTGCTCTCCATCCCGTTCGTGGCCTTCTGCATCAAGGAGACCAAGGGACGCGCCCTGGAGGAGATGGGCTGACCCGGACCGCCCCGCCGAACTCCCGCCGCTCGCGGCCCGACCCACCGAGAGGAAGCCATGCCTGACCAGGGCGGCTCCCGGCAGAACGTCACCTTCCCGAGCAACGGCCGTACCGCGCACGGCTACCTGGCCCGCCCGCCGCAGGGCGTCGGACCGGGCCTGGTGGTGGTGCAGGAGTGGTGGGGCCTGACCTCGCACATCGCCGACATGGCCGACCGCTTCGCCGCCGAGGGCTTCACCGTCCTCGCCCCCGACCTGTTCGGCGGCGCCACCACCCACGACGGCACCGAGGCGGCCCGCTTCCGGCGCGAGCTGCCGGTCGACCGGGCGGTGGAGGACCTGGCCGGGGCGGTCGACCACCTGCTCGCGCTGGACGGCGTGGTCGGCGACGCGGTCGGCGTGGTCGGCTTCTGCATGGGCGGCGGCTTCGCCCTGCTGCTGGCCGCCCGGGCCGGCGACAGGGTGGCCGCCGTGGTCCCGTTCTACGGCCTGCCGCCCGACCCGGACTTCGACTACCGCGGCCTGACCGCCCACGTGCTCGGCCACTTCGGCGAGCTGGACGGCTCGATCCCGATGGCCGCCGTGGACGAGGCGGCGATCCGGATCGGCGAGGCCACCGACGTCCGCCCGGAGATCCACTTCTACCCGACCGGGCACGCCTTCATGAACGACGAGAACCTGATCGGCACCTACGACCCGCTCCAGGCCCGGATCGCCTGGCGCCGCACCGTCACCTTCCTCTGGGGCCACCTCGGCTGACGGGGCCGGCACAGCCGACGGGGCAGCCCTCGACGTTCGGGGCCACCTCGGCCGACGGAGCGGACTCGGCCGACGGGGCAAGCTCGGCTGAAACCCCACCCTCCCGACGCCCCGGTACGACAACCGGATGGACACCCGTACGCCCCCACGGCATAGTCTCCGGGTGCCGACCCCACCCTCACGCCGCTTCGCCTGGGCGAGCCGCAACTTCCGCATCCAGACCGCCGCCACCGTGGTCAGCGGCCTCGGCAACGCCGGCGCCCCCATCGCCACCGCCTTCGCCGTGCTCGGCACCGGCGGCACCACGACCGAGGTCGGCTACGTCACCGCCGCCCGGCTGGTGCCCACCGTCCTGCTGATGGTGGTCGGCGGCACCCTCGCCGACCGGCTGCCGCGCCACCTGATCATGGTCGCCGCCAACGTGTTCAGCGGGGTCTCCCAGGCCGTCCTGGCCGCCCTGGTGCTGACCGGTGACGTCCGGCTCTGGCAGATGCTGGCGCTCTCCGCGGCCGGCGGGGCCGGCTACGCCCTCTACTCCCCCGCCTCCGGCGGCATGATCATGCAGGCCGTCCCCCAGGAGCACGCCGCCCGCGCCTTCGCGGTCTTCCGGATGGGCCTCAACGCCTCCCAGATCGGCGGCGCCGCCCTCGGCGGGGCGCTCACCGCCCTCGTCGGCCCGGGCTGGGTGCTCGCGCTGGACGCCCTGTGCTTCCTGGTCGCCGCCGCCCTCCGCTTCTTCCTGGAGCCGGAGAAGGCCCCCGCGTCCTCCGGCAGCAGCATGCTGCGCGACCTGCGCGAGGGCTGGCGGGAGTTCGCCTCCCGCCGCTGGCTCTGGGTGATCGTGCTCCAGTTCTCGGTGCTGGTCGCCTGCATCAACGCGGTGGAGTCGGTGTACGGGCCGACCGCCGCCAAGGAGCGGCTCGGCGGGGCGGGCGCCTGGGGCCTGGCGATGGCCGCCTACGGCGTCGGCCTGGTGGCCACCGGCGTGCTGATGACGCGCTGGCGGCCGCGCCGGATCCTGCTGGTCGGCAACTGGGGGGTCTTCCTGTTCGGCGTGCCCGCCCTGGCCCTCGCCGCCGAGGTGCCGCTGCCGCTGCTGGTCGTCGCGATGTTCCTGTCCGGCGTCGGCGTCACCGTCTTCGGCGTCAACTGGATGGTCGCGCTCCAGCAGGAGATACCCGAGGAGATGTTCTCCCGGGTCACCGCTTACGACGAGCTCGGCTCCTACTCGCTGGCCCCGGTCGGCACCGCGCTGGCCGGCCCCGCCGCCGTGGCGCTCGGCCTGTCGGGCGCGCTGTGGGCGTGCGCCGCCGCCTGTCTGGTGCTCAGCGCGGTCGTCCTGCTGGACCCGCAGGTGCGCCGGCTGAGCCGTCGGGGCACGACGGACGCACCGGTGCCCGTCAGCGAGCCCGCGCCCGCTCCGTGAGCCCCCTGTGCGCCCCGCGTGCGCCCGCCCGTGGGCAACCGCCGGTGCGCGGGTGACGTCCGAAGTGTCAGGAAACACCACCGTCTCCGAGGGGCCACCGGTGCCGAAGCCACTGCTGTTCCTGGACGTCGACGGCGTCCTCAACCCGGTCCGCCCCCACCCGGACGCCGGGTTCGACACCCACACCCTGTTCGGCTACACCGTCCTGCTGTCCGCCCGGCACGGCACCTGGCTGCGCGAGCTCTCCGGAACGTACGACCTGGTCTGGGCGACGACGTGGGAGGAGAACGCGAACACCCACATCGCCCCGGCGATCGGCCTGGACCCGCTCCCGGTGGTCACCTTCACCGGCTACGTCCCGCGGCCCGGCGACCCGCGCGTCCCGCTGATGGAGCTGTTCTCCGCCGCCAAGTGGGCCCCGCTGCTGCGCTACGCCGCCGGCCGGCCGTTCGCCTGGGTGGACGACGTCATCCCGCCGCGGCTGGTCCGCCGCTCCCAGTTGCGCCGGGACCGCCTGCTGCTGCCCGTCGACCCCGGCGAGGGCCTGGAGCGCCGGCACGTCGACCGGCTGCTCGCCCGTCCGCCGCGCGGCCGGGCGCGGTCGCTCAAGGGGTCGGCAGCCAGCTGACGTGCCCGGCCAGCAGCGCGTACCCGACAAAGGCCACCGTGTCGATCAGCGCGTGCGCCACCACCAGCGGCATCACCCGCCCCCAGCGCCGGTACAGCAGGCAGAACACCGCGCCCATCACCATGTTGCCGACCAGCCCGCCGACCCCCTGGTAGAGGTGGTAGGAGCCGCGCAGCACCGAACTCGCGGCCACCGCCGCCGGCCAGGACCACCCGACCTGCCCCACCCGGCGCAGCAGGTAGCCGAGGACGACGACCTCCTCCAGGATCGCGTTCTGCCAGGCCGACAGCAGCAGCACCGGCACCCGCCACCACACGTCCGGCAGCCCGGACGGCGCCACCGTCAGGTTGTACCCGGCCGCCTGCGAGGCCAGGTAGAGCGCCAGCCCCGACCCGCCGATCGCGGCCGCGACGGCGGCGCCCCGCCCCAGGTCGCGCAGCTTCTGCCCGAGGTCGAAGCCCAGCACCCGCAGCGCGACGCCCTCGCGCACCAGCAGGTACCCGACCAGCACCACCGGCATCAGCCCGCGCCCGATGTAGTACAGCTGCCACACCAGGTCCAGCCAGGGCCGCCCGGGCGCCCGCGAGCCGTTCAGCGTGGCGACCTGCTGGCCGAGCTTGAGCGGTTCGGTGAGCGAGCCGGTGAAGCTGATCAGCGCGCTGATCCCGCTGGCCCCGAGCGAGAGGCCGAGGACGATCAGCAGTTCCGCGCCGAACAGCCGACGGGTGGGCTTCGCGGTCTCCGGCGCGGTCGGGACGGTGGTCACGGGGGCTCCAGCGGACGGGCGGTCGCTCCGGCCGTCGGCCGACCGCCGGAGCGATCATCCTGACACAGCCGCCGGACCGCCCCGACGGGGAGGGCTCAGCCCACCGGCCAGGTGTGCACCGGCTCGCCGCCGCGCATGAGTTCGGCGTAGCGCCTGGTCATCGCCGCGAGCGCGGCCGGCCGGTCCATCCCGTACTGCTCGCGCAGCCGGTGGAAGGTGGCGGTCTGCCAGGACGCGCCGTTGGTGCGGCGCAGGCAGCGCTGCTCGATGATGCCCAGGTAGCGGTCCCGGTCGGCGGGCTCCACGCCCCACTCGTCCAGCCCCTGGTAGGCCATCGGCAGCAGCTCGTTGAGCACCAGGTCGACCGCGGACACGGTCTGCAGCCCGCCGCCGCGCCCGGCCCGCCCCGAGCGCGGCCACTGGAACACCGCGTCGATGCCGTACCGGGCGCCCTGCTGGAAGTTCTCGTCCGCCCGCTCGAACGGCAGCCGGGTCCAGATCGGCCGGGGCTGCTCGGCCAGCACCCGCACCAGTCCGTAGTAGAAGGCGGCGTTGGCGAGCGTGTCGGCCACCGTCGGCCCGGCCGGTAGCGCCCGGTTCTCCACCCTCAGGTGCGCCACCCCGCCCGCGATGTCGTACACCGGGCGGTTCCAGCGGTAGATGGTGCCATTGTGCAGCCGCATCTCGGCGAGCCTGGGCGCGCCGCCGGAGGCCAGCACCTTCATCGGGTCCTCGTCGTCGCAGATCGGCAGCAGCGCGGGGAAGTACCGCAGGTTCTCCTCGAACAGGTCGTACGCCGAGTCCACCCAGCGCTCGCCGAACCAGGTGATCGGGCGCACGCCCTGGGCCTTGAGCTCCGCCGTACGGGTGTCACAGGCCTGTTGGAAGAGCACCGGACGGGTCTCCCGCCACAGCTCCCGCCCGAACAGGAAGGGCGAGTTGGCGCCGAGCGCGAGCTGCGGCCCACAGATCGCCTGGGCCGCGTTCCACACCGAGGAGAACCGCTGCGGGGTCACCTGGAGGTGCAGTTGGAGCGAGGTGGCGGCGGCCTCGGCCACCATGGTGATCGACTCCAGCTGGAGGTGCTCGACGCCCTCGATGTCCAGCGCGATGTCCTCCCCGCGGGCGGCCAGGATCTGGTCGCTGAGCAGGCTGTACCGCTGGTTGTGGCTCATCGCGTCCAGCCCGGTGTGGGCGTGCTCCAGGGTCGGCAGGATGCCCACCATGACGATCCGGGCGCCCGCCTCGGCCGCCTGCCGGTCGGCGTAGCGCAGCCCGGTGTCGATCTCCTCGCGCAGCTCCTCGAACACGTGGCCGCAGAGCCGGTGCGGCGTGATGTTGACCTCGATGTTGAAGCGGCCCAGTTCGGTCTGGAAGTCGCTGGAGCCGATCGCGCTCAGCACCTGCGCGTTGTTCATGGCCGGCAGGCCCTGCTCGTCGGCCAGGTTGAGCTCGATCTCCAGGCCCATCACCGCCCGCGGCCGGTCGAAGCGGTCCTCCCGGATCATCCGTCCGAGCACGTCCAGACACGTGTGGAGCTTGCGCCGGTAGAGCTGCCGGTCCGCCAGTTCCGCCCGAGTCGCCACGACCTTCTCGCCCACGGTCCCCTCCTCCAGAGCCACCCCGTCGAGCACCCGGTCGACCGACCGTGCAAGCATGATGCCCACCGCGAAGATCGATACCCGAACGTGCGTACTGGCTTGCAATGCAAGGCATCTGACGGAAAATCAGACGAACTGTGGACTTGCCCGACACCACAGCCTGTGATAAACAGATCACCCTGCGCACCTGTTCGAATTCGCACAGCGCTCCGGCCGGTCCGCCTCGCCCCGAAAGCCCTCGTCGAGGCGGCGACCGCGCCGGCACCGCGATCCTGCACAACCGGACACGGCCCGGCCCCGTCACCGACGACGCGTCGCCCCGCCACGCCGGTATGCCGCACTCGCACGCCGATCTCGCTTGGAGAGGCGGACCCCGCCATGACTCTGCAAACCCCCCAGCCCCCGCCGAGCGCCCTGCGCGCCGTCCTGGGCGCGCTCGACTCGGAGACCGCGCTGCGCCAGCCCGCCGCCGCAGCACTGCGCCATCCGACCGGCTCACTGCTCCCCGCCCACCCGCTCGCGGTGCACGTCCTGAACGGCCCGCGCCCGGAGCTGCCGGCCGCCCGCCGCACCGGCTGGCGCTTCCTGATCAAGGACGGCGCCGAGGTGGCCGCCGCCGCCGAGGTGGTGCAGAGCGCCGAGGGCCACAGCTTCTCCCACTTCACCGCCGGCCCCTACCTCGACTCGACGGTCCGGGCGCTGCGCGAGGCCTGGCAGCTCGCCCAGGGCTCCCGGACCCGCCGGCAGCCCCGGCTGCTGACCTTCCCCGGCCAGTACGCCACGGCGCTCTGGCTGCACAACCCCGACGCCGACCCGGACGGCGACCTCCTGATCCCTCTGGCCCCGGCCCCGCTCGGCGTCGCCGCGCACCGCGCCCGGCCCGCCGCCGAACTGCTGCCGCTGCTCGCCCGCGCCCCGCTCGCCGGGCCGCTGCTGCTCGGCACCTCCTGACCCGCCGACGCCCCACAGGCCGCCGGGCCCACCCGCCCGGCGGCCCTCGACCGCGCCCGCGCGCCCGCTCCCAAACCCTCACCCGAACGGTGACCACCCGTCCGGGCCATTCGGCATGGCCCCAACGGGCCATGTCCCGACTGACCCACCGGTGCGCCTTTTCCCGTCGGCCCCACCTGAACGGGTGATCTCTACCCGGGAGTTGTGGCGCATGTCACGAAATCCCTGCGCGCGGCTCCCGGGATGCCGACACTGGGAACCAGCGTGGAAGGACCCCCTGTCCTACCCACTTGGGCGCCGGCCCACACTTGGCCGGCGCGCGGACAGGATCCGACCACCGCGGCGGCCCCGGACGGCACCACCTCCGGCGACCGCACCACGGGGAGGATCGCAGAGCGAAGCGAGGGTACGCATGTGCCAGCACCGTCCTGAGTGCCCGACGGCCGAGTCCGAGGACCGCGAGGCGGCCGTATCGGTGGCCCGTCACCCGGAGCAGGGCTGGAGCCTGCTCTGCAACGGCGTCGTCCTGTTCGAGGACACCGGCGAACTGCTGCCCGACGGCCGGGTGATCGCCCCGCGCCGCCCCGTCGCCCACGCGGCCTGACCACCCGGTCCGACCGTACGGCGGGGGCAGCCGCCGACCAGCGCAGACGGGCAGGGCCCCGGCGGAGAACTCCGCCGGGGCCCTGCCGTCCGACCCGGACCACCTGGGCCCGGTCGGGTCAGACGCCGTACTCGTCCAGCGGCGGGCAGGAGCAGACCAGGTTGCGGTCGCCGTACGCGCCGTCGATCCGGCTCACCGGCGGCCAGTACTTGTCCGCCGGGTTCACGCCCGCCGGGAAGACCGCCTCCTGCCGCGAGTAGCCGTGCGCCCAGTCGCCGGCCAGCGTGGCGGCGGTGTGCGGGGCGTTGCGCAGCGGGTTGTCGTCGGCCGCCCACTCGCCCGAGCCGACCTTGTCGACCTCGGCCCGGATGGTGATCATCGCGTCGCAGAAGCGGTCGATCTCGTGCAGGTCCTCGGACTCGGTCGGCTCGATCATCAGCGTGCCGGCCACCGGGAAGGACATCGTCGGCGCGTGGAAGCCGTAGTCGATCAGGCGCTTGGCGATGTCGTCCACCGTCACGCCCGTCTCCTTGGTCAGCGGGCGCAGGTCGATGATGCACTCGTGCGCGACCAGCCCGCCCGGGCCGGTGTAGAGCACCGGGAAGTGCGGCGCCAAGCGCTTGGCGATGTAGTTGGCGTTCAGCACCGCGACCTGGGTCGCGTGCTTGAGGCCCTCGCCGCCCATCAGCCGGACGTACGCCCAGGAGATCGGCAGGATGGCCGCCGAGCCCCACGGCGCGGCCGAGATCGGGCCCACGCCGGTGGCCGGGCCGGCCTCCGGCTGCAGCGGGTGGTTCGGCAGGTACGGCGCCAGGTGGGCGCGCACCGCGACCGGGCCGACGCCCGGGCCGCCACCGCCGTGCGGGATGCAGAAGGTCTTGTGCAGGTTCAGGTGCGAGACGTCCGCGCCGAACTTGCCCGGCTTGGCCAGGCCGACCAGGGCGTTCAGGTTGGCGCCGTCCACGTACACCTGGCCGCCGGCCTCGTGCACCAGGGCGCAGATGTCGGTGATCTGGGTCTCGTACACGCCGTGGGTGGACGGGTAGGTGACCATCAGCACGGCGAGGTTGTCGCGGTGCTGCTCGATCTTCGCCTTCAGGTCCTCGACGTCCACGTCGCCGTCGACCAGGGTCTTCACCACGACCACGCGCATGCCGGCCATCACCGCGGAGGCCGCGTTGGTGCCGTGCGCCGAGGACGGGATCAGGCAGACGTCGCGCTGGGTGTCGCCGTTGGCGTGGTGGTAGGCGCGCACGGCCAGCAGACCGGCCAGCTCGCCCTGCGAGCCCGCGTTCGGCTGGATCGACACGGCGTCGTAGCCGGTCACCTCGACCAGCTGCTGCTCCAGCTGGCGGATCAGGGTCAGGAAGCCCTGGGCCTGGTCGATCGGCGCGAAGGGGTGCAGCTGGCCGAACTCCGGCCAGGTCACCGCCTCCATCTCGGTGGTCGCGTTGAGCTTCATGGTGCAGGAGCCCAGCGGGATCATGCCGCGGTCCAGCGCGTAGTCCCGGTCCGACAGGCGGCGCAGGTAGCGCAGCATGGCGGTCTCCGAGCGGTGGCTGTGGAAGACCGGGTGGGTCAGGTACTCGTCCTCGCGCAGCAGCGCGGCGGGCAGCGCGTCGGCGGCCTCGGCGACCTCGACGGCGGGGACGCCGAACGCGGCCCAGACGCCGGCCAGGTGCTCGCGGGTGGTGGTCTCGTCGGTGGAGACGGAGATCCGGTCCGCGCCGTCCTGGTGGACGTTGATGCCGTTGGCGCGGGCGGCGGCGGCGATCTCGGCGGCGCGGCCCGGGACGACGGCGGTGACGGTGTCGAAGAACTCGCCGTGCAGCAGCTCGACGCCGCCGGCCCGCAGGCCCTCGGCGAGGGCGGCGGCGTAGCGGTGGGTGCGGCGGGCGATGTCGGCCAGGCCGTCGGGGCCGTGGTAGACGGCGTACATCGAGGCCATCACGGCGAGCAGCACCTGGGCGGTGCAGATGTTGCTGGTGGCCTTCTCGCGGCGGATGTGCTGCTCGCGGGTCTGCAGCGCCAGGCGGTAGGCGCGGTTGCCGTCGACGTCGACGGAGACGCCGACCAGGCGGCCGGGCAGCGAGCGGGCGAACTCGGCGCGCACCGACAGGTAGCCGGCGTGCGGACCGCCGAAGCCCATCGGCACGCCGAAGCGCTGCGAGGTGCCGCAGGCGATGTCGGCGCCCAGCGAACCCGGGGACTTGAGCAGGGTCAGCGCGAGCAGGTCGGCGGCGACGGCGACGATCGCGCCCAGGCCGTGCGCCTGCTCGATCACCGCGGTGAGGTCGCGGACCACACCGGTGGCGCCCGGGTACTGGAGCAGCACGCCGAAGACGCCGCGCTCGACGATCTCGGCCGGGATGCCCTCGGACAGGTCGGCGACGACGACCTCGACACCGGTCGGCACGGCACGGGTGTTGATCACCGCGACGGTCTGCGGCAGGGTCTCGGCGTCGACCAGGAAGACGCCGCCCTTGACCTTGGTGACGCGGCGGGCCAGCGCCATCGCCTCGGCGGCCGCGGTGCCCTCGTCCAGCAGCGAGGAGCCGGAGGTCGGCAGGCCGGTCAGGTCGGAGACCAGGGTCTGGAAGTTGAGCAGCGCCTCCAGGCGGCCCTGCGAGATCTCCGGCTGGTACGGGGTGTAGGCGGTGTACCAGGCCGGGTTCTCCATGACGTTGCGCAGGATCACCGGCGGGGTGAAGGTGCCGTAGTAGCCCAGGCCGATCATCGGCTGGAGCACCTGGTTGCGGCCGGCCAGCTCGCGCAGCTCGGCGAGGACCTGGGCCTCGGTCCGGCCCGCGGGCAGGTCCAGGGCGGTGATGGAGCGGATCGCCTCGGGCACCGCGGTGGCGGCGAGCTCGTCCAGCGAGCCGTAGCCGACGGACGCCAGCATCTTCTCCTGCGCGGCGGCGTCGGGGCCGATGTGGCGGTTCTCGAAGGGGCTGGCCAGCTCAAGCTCGGTGAGGGTCGAGGCGCCGGTGGGGCGTCCCGCGTTCGGCTGGGCGTTCATGGTGGTCGAGGCCTCCTGGTCACGGACCGGCGGGGGTACGCACGCCGGCCGGCCTCGCCGCTGCGGACAGCGGACGAACCTGGGCGGGCGGACCCGACAGGCCTCCCCCTCTGTCATCGGGACCTGAGAGCTTCACCCGCACGGGGCGCTGTGGGCGCTCCGTCGGCTTGCACCGTCGGTGAGGGTGGTGATCGCCGGCTTCCGCGCCGACGCTCCTGCCCTGCTTTCCAGAGTGACCTACCCCACACGGTACGGATGCCTGAGAGATTCCGGGGAGGAGTTGCTCCTTCGGCGCTCCGACCAGCGGCTTTCGCAGTCGGAGACTCTCCCGAGCGGGCTCTGCGGTCGTCGCCCAGGGTACCAGCGGGAGGCCCCCCGATCACGGGTGCGTCAGGTCGTTCGGGGTCTACGCGCGTCCCCCGGACGGTCCAGCGCGCAGCCCGTCCGGCGCACCCCGCTCGCGTCCGTCCGATTCATGGCTTTTGGTGTGAAGTGGCGGACGGAACGGGTGCTCCGGCCGCCTTCCTGCGGGAGTTCCGCAAGCTCAGCGCACGGGAGGAAAGAGTGCAGACCGACATCGACCCCCGGGACCTCATCGGTCACAAGGCCGTCGACCGCAACGGAGACAAGATCGGCACGGTCGACGAGGTCTACCTGGACGACGCCACCGGCCGGCCCGAGTGGGCCGCGGTCCGGACCGGCATCTTCGGCCGGGACGCCTTCGTCCCGCTGACCACGAGCGAGTTCGCCGGCGACGAGCTCCGGGTGCCGTACGACAAGTCGCTGGTGAAGGAGTCGCCGGACTTCGGCGTCGGCCAGCACCTGTCCCCCGCCCAGGAGCTCCAGCTGTACCGCTACTACGGGCTCGACACCCCGATGGACGGCCGCCCGAGCCACGAGAACGGGAGCCGGCCCAAGCAGGCCGACCTCGACTTCGGCACCACGGCGGCGGCCGCCGCCGCCACGACGACCGCGGCGGCCCCGGCGAAGTCGCTCACGTTCCACACCCCCGAGCGCTCCCCCGAGCCCGTTCCCGAGCCCGCCCCGGCCAGAGCCCCCGTCGCCACCGCCCCGCCCACCGCCGCCGTCACCGCCGCGGTCACCGACAGCACCGGAACCGCCCCGGAGGCCGACATGCGGATGCTCAGCACCCCCGAGGCCACCACCGCCGCCCCGGCGGCCGCCCCCGTCGCACCCACCGTGGAGCCGAGGCCGCAGTCGCAGCCCGCCCCCGCGCCCGCGTCTACGCCCGCCCCGGCGGCGACCGTCGGCGCCGCGCACGCCGACGGCGCCCCGTCCGCCCCCAGCGGCCCGGTCGAGATCAACTGCCGCGAGGAGCGGCTGGAGGTCACCACCGAGTGGCACACCCTCGGCACCGCGAAGCTGCGCAAGTACGTGACGACCGAACAGGTCGAACGCCGCATCCCCGTGGTCCACGAGCGCGTCCGGGTCGAGCGGATGCCGGTCAGCGACGCCGAGCGCGCCACGCTCAGCGAGAAGGACATCGCCGAGGCCGTCGAGGAGGTCACCCTCCGCGAGGAGCGCGCGGTGGTCCGCAAGTACCTCGCGCCCGTCGAGCGGGTCCGCCTGGTCGTCGAGCGCTACACGACGGAGGAGGTGGTCCGGGAGGAGCTCCGCCGCGAGCACGTCGAGGTCCACGACACCACCGCCACCCAGAACACCTCCCCGGCCGGCTCGACCCCGCCCCCCGCCTCACCCCCCGCCGCCGACTCACCCCGCCCGGCCGCACTGCGCCCGCTCGTCTGACACCACCCGCGAAGAGGGGCCCCGGACACCGTCCGGGGCCCCTCTCGCACACCCACCGCAGGCACCCTCCCCACACCCGCCACCCCCACCACAGCCCTTGTCACGTACCCGACCGTTCACCCCTGCCAAAGCGCCCCTCGCCACACCCCCACCCGCCCGCCGCAGGCGCCCCTCCCTGCGCCCACCCCCGCCACAGCCCTTGTCACGTACCCGACCGTTCACCTTTGCCAAAACTTAACCACTCGATATTTGACACTCTGAAGTATCTCCCTGCATGGTTACTTCAGTTCATTCACTATGTACGGGAGGAAGCAACCGTGAGTGAGGCACCACAGCCCACCACCGCGGCCGAGAAGCAGAGCAGCGCCCGGGTCCTGCCGGCCCTCATCCTGGCGATGCTGTCGTTCAGCGTGGTGCAGACCGCGGTCGTCCCGATCCTGCCCTCGCTGGCCAAGGAACTGCACGTCTCCGCGTCCAGCGTCACCTGGCTGATGACCGCCAACCTGCTCTCCGCAGCCGTGCTGACTCCCCTCCTGGGCCGCTTCGGCGACCTCCGGGGCCGCAAGCCGATGCTGCTGATCTCGCTGGCCGGCCTGGTCGCCGGTTCGGCGCTGGCGGTCAGCACCCACTCCTTCACCTGGCTGGTCGTCGCCCGTGTCCTCCAGGGCGCCGGCGGTGGCGTCCTGCCGCTGGCGATCAGCATCGTCCGTGACGAGCTGCCCAAGCAGAAGGTGACCGGCGGCGTCGCCGCCATCAGCGCCTCGATGGGCGTCGGCTCCGGCCTCGGCCTGGTCGCGACCGGTCTCCTGCTGGAGCACTGGAACTACAAGTCGATCTTCTGGATGGGCCTGGTCTTCGGCCTGATCGCGATCGCCCTGGTCGCCTTCCGCGTCCCGACCGACCCGGTGACCGACAAGGAGGGCGGCGCCGACCCGCTGGGTGCCCTCACCCTGGCCGGCTGGCTCTCCGCGCTGCTGGTCGCGGTCAGCCAGGGCAACCACTGGGGCTGGACCTCCAACAAGACGCTCGGCCTGTTCGCCGTCGCCGCCGTGGTCGCCCTGATCTGGGGGATCATCGAGACCAAGGTCGCGCACCCGCTGGTGGACATGAAGATGATGGCCCGTCCGGCCGTTGCCTTCACCAACGTGGCCGGCCTGCTCATCGGCTTCGGCATGTACGGCTCCTTCATGGTCATCAGCAACTTCGCCCAGACCCCGGAGAAGCTGACCCACTACGGCTTCACCGCCAGCGTGCTGCACGCCGGCCTCCTGCTGCTGCCGTCCGCGATCGGCTCGATGGTCGCCGCCCCGGTCGGCGCCCTGCTGATCGCCCGTCGCGGCCCGCGCCTGCCGCTGGTCCTCGGTGGCGTCCTCGGCGCCATCGCGATGGCCTACCTGGCCGTGCGCCACGGGCACGAGGGCGACATCTACACCGCCTCGGCGATCTTCGGTCTCGGCGTCGGCCTCGCCTTCGCCGCGATGCCGGCCTACATCAACGGCGCCGTCCCGGTCGAGCAGAGCGGTATCGCCAACGGCATGAACTCCGTGCTGCGCACGGTCGGTGGCGCGATCGGCACCGCCGTCATGGCCGCCATCCTGACCGGCGACACCATGAAGCTGCCGCCGCAGATCCCGCTGTCGCTGCCCACCCTGGACGCCTACAAGCACGCGTTCTGGACCGCGGCCGTGGTCTGCGTCGTCGCCGGCGTCGTCCCGTTCCTGATCCGCGGCACCAAGTCGGCCGCCACCGCGACGGTCGTCGGCGGCTCGGCCCAGCAGGACTCCAGCCCCGAGCTGGTCAAGACCGACGCCTGACGAGGCGTCCGGCCCCCGCGCTCAGGGACAGGGCGCGGGGCCCGGTCCCCGTACATCGTGAGGGCATCACGAACGCACGGGGTCCGGCACGGTGATCGGCCCCACCCGGTACTCCCCCACCGGGTGGGGCCGCTTCGCGTTTCAGGCTCCTTCCCCCGGCCCGCCGTTCCCCTCCGACGCACCGTCCGGCCCCTCGTCCGCACCCGCGTCCCGGCGCAGCGGCAGCGGCCGGGACGGTTCGAGCGCCGGGTCGTCCACCGCGAAGGTCCGTACCCGCCCCGGCCCGTCCCACGGCGTCTCGAACCGTACGGTGACCCTCCCGACGCCGCTGCCCTGCACCCAGCCCGGACCGAACTCCTCGTGCCGGACGTCCTGTCCGGGCACCCACCGCCGCACCACGACGGCCTCCGGCTCCGCCTCGGGCTCCTCGGCCTCGGCCGCCGCCTCAGCGTGCTCCGCGGCCTCCTCCCGCAGCGCCTGGGCGAACAGGTCCTCCTGGGTGTAGTCGGCGAGTTGGGCGACGCCCACGCCGAGCAGCCGGACCCCGCCGGTGATCTCCACCTGCTCGGCCAGCCGGCGCGCGGTCGCGGTGATCACCGCCTCGTCGTCGGTGGGCCCGCCGAGCGTCTCCGAGCGGGTCAGCGTCGAGAAGTCGAACCGCCGGACCTTGAGCACCACCGTCCGCCCCGAGCGCCCGGCCGCCCGCAGCCGCCGTACGCACCGGCCGGCCAGGGCCTCCACCTCGCGCAGAACCCGTTCCCGGTCGGCCAGGTCCACCTCGTAGGTGTCCTCCACCGACACGGACTTGGCGTCCTGGTCGGCGATCACCGGCCGCTCGTCCAGCCCTATGGACATCTGGAAGATCCCGGCGCCGTGCGCCCGCCCGACCAGCTGCACCAGCTCCGCCTCCCCCGCCTCCGCGAGGTCGGCCACCGTGCTCAGCCCGGCCCGGCGCAGCACCTGTTCGGTGGCCGGCCCGATCCCGGGCAGCGCCCGCACCGGCATCGGGCCGAGCACGGCCCGCTCCTGCCCGGGCTCGATCATGACCAGTCCGTCCGGCTTGGCCTGCTCGGAGGCGATCTTGGCCATCAGCTTGGACCCGGCCGCCCCGACCGAGCCGGTCAGCCCGGTCAACCGCTGGATGTCCGCCCGCAGGTCCTCCGCGAGCGCGAGGACCAGCCGTTCGCCGGTCTCGTGGTCCGCCTCCAGCAGTGCCGGTCCGTACGGGCCTGCCTCCAGGTCCACGAAGGCCTCGTCCAGGCTGAGCGGCTGCACCAGCGGGGACAGCTGCCGCAGCAGCCCCATCACGATCTCGCTGTTCTGCCGGTAGGCCTCGAACCGCCCCGCCAGGAAGGCCGCGTTGGGGCAGAGCCGGCGCGCCTGCGCCATCGGCATCGCCGAGTGCACCCCGAACCTGCGCGCCTCGTACGAGGCCGTGGAGACCACCCCGCGTCCGCCGAGCCCGCCGACGACCACCGGCTTGCCGCGCAGGCTGGGCTTGGCCGCCTGCTCCACCGCCGCGAAGAAGGCGTCCATGTCGAGGTGGATGATGCTCGGCAGAGATCGCACCCGCCGATCATCGCGTACGGGTCCGACAGTGCGTACGAACCGGGCCGGAGGCCCCGCTCCCGGCCCCCGTCGCTACTGCTTCGCGGCCTCCGCCAGCGCCTTCGGAATGCCGTCCTCCCGGGGCCCGAGGAACACCGGGTCCGGCCGCAGCCAGGCGTTGGCCGCCGCCTTGCCCGCCCCGGCGACCTCCCGCAGCCCGCCGTACAGCCAGGTCGCGTCGTGCAGTTCCGGCACCCCGACCGCGTACGAGCGGATGCCCGCCGCCTCGCACAGCGCCAGCGCCCGGCGGACGTGGAAGTCCTGGCTGACCAGCACCGCGTGGTCCACCCCGAAGATCCGGCGCGCCCGGGTGCAGGAGTCCCAGGTGTCGAAGCCCGCGTAGTCCCGCACCACCCGGTCCTCGGGAACGCCGTTCCGGGTCAGGTAGTCGTACATCGCGTCGGGCTCGGAGTACTCGACCCGCCCGTTGTCCCCGGTCACCAGGATCGCCTGCACCTTCCCCTCCCGGTACAGGTCCACCGCCGCGACCAGCCGGTGCTCCAGGTACGGGGAGGGCTTGCCCTGGTACAGGCCGGCCCCGAAGACCACCGCGACCGGCGCGGCGGGCGCGCTCTCCACGGTGCCCACCCGGTCCCCCGCGGCGAACCACACCCAGGCGCTCGGCGCCAGCGCCAGCGAGCAGAGCACCGTTCCGACCTGGAACACCCTGCGCTGCGTCCGCCGCTGCCGCAGCCGGGCCCCCAGCAGTCCGGCCCTGCGCCGCAGCAGCCCCGATATACCGGTACCGACTCCCACGTGCCCTCCCTCGATCACGTCAACCGGGGAACACGACGGGGCCGCGGGTCCGAACGGTTCCCCGTCCGGGCCCGCGGCCCCGTCGAACGCCTGCTCAGACCGCCCGGTTGCGCCGCTGGGCCAGCTCGTCGGCCGGGTCGTGCCCGACCATCGTCTCGCCGGTGTCGGTGCGCTCGGCGTGCAGCCGCCCGAGGGTGAGCTCCAGCTCCTGCCAGACCGCTCCGACCGCGATGCCGAAGACCCCCTGACCGCCCTTCAGCAGGTCCACCACCTGCTGCGGCGTCGTGCACTCGTACACCGTCGCGCCGTCGCACATCAGCGTCATCCCCGCCAGGTCGGCCTGGTCGGCGGCCTGGAGGTGGGCGACCGCCACCCGGATGTTCTGCAGCGAGACACCCGCGTCGAGCAGCCGCTTCACGATCTTCAGCAGCAGGATGTCGCGGAAGCTGTAGAGCCGCTGGCTGGTCGACGGGTACGCGGTGCGGACGCTGGGCTCCAGCAGTCCGGTGCGGGCCCAGTAGTCCAGCTGACGGTAGGTGATGCCGGCCGCCGCACAGGCCGTCGGGCCCCGGAAGCCGAGCAGGTCGGACGTCGGGGCCAGCCGTTCGATGGCCGGTTGGCCCGCCTGTACGGCCGGGAACCTGCCGACCCGGGGGAAATCCGTGACGGTGCGAGCGGTGCGCGGCATGTGCACGGCGCACCGGCCTCCCACGGCCGCGTCATCGCCGGTGCTGCTCATGCCTGCCTCCGTCCACTTGTGCTGCGGGCAACCCGACTGCGGGCATCGGCCACCCGGACAGCCACTCCTGACGGTAGGCAGTCCCCTATGACCCGTCAACGATCGCCACGCCGGGCCAGACAAACCACATCACTCAGGAGAGTGGTTTTTCGTGCCCCTAGTGTGGGTAGATGGACGGATTTTGGCAAAACGATGGGCCGAAAGGCCGCACGGTCGGGCCCCGCTACTGCGGGCCGCTGCCGCCGAAGTCCTCGGGCGACACCTGGTCGAGGAACTCGCGGAACTTCTCGACCTCGTCCTCCTGCTCGTCCGGGATCGCGATGCCCGCCTCGGCGAGCACCTCCTCGCTCCCGTAGATCGGCGTGCCGGTGCGCAGCGCCAGCGCTATGGCGTCGGACGGCCGCGCGCTCACCTCGACCCCGCCGGCGAACACCAGCTCGGCGTAGAACACGCCCTCCCGCAGGTCGGTGATCCGGACCTCGGTGAGCTGCTGGCCGAGCGCCTCCAGGACGTCCTTGAAGAGGTCGTGCGTCAGCGGCCGCACCGGCGTCATGCCCTGCTGGGCGAAGGCGATCGCGGTCGCCTCGCCGGGGCCGATCCAGATCGGCAGATAGCGATCTCCCCCGACCTCCCGCAGCAGCACGATCGGCTGGTTGGAAGGCATCTCCACTCGGACACCCACGACGTCGAGCTCATTCACACAGGCAACCCTATGGCTCCGCTCCCGGATATGAAAGCGCAGGGCCGACGCCGCTGGTCAGCGCGGTGCGGCCAGGGCGCGCCGCGGGCGGCACGCGCTATCCGCGCGTCCGCATCCCGGCCTGGACCATGGCCGCGTGCAGCCGTACGGACAGCGTCGCGAGCTCCCGAGCGGTGGCCTCCGCGTGCGCCCTGGTCTGCGGGTTCCGGTGCCGGCGCAACGGCGCCACCACCTGTTCCACCAGCGCGATCTCGCGGTCCGCCGCGGCCTTCATGGCGCGCAGGTGCCGGGGCTCCAGCCCGTACCGGCCGAGCTCCGCGACCAGCCGGGCCACCTGGAGCGCCTCGCCGTCGTAGCCGCCGTCCGGTCCCGGGGCGACCAGTCCGTAGGACTCCCACTCGGCCAGCTCCGGCTCCCCGGCCTCGGCCGCCGCGAGCAGTTCGGCGCGCCCCAGCCGGACGCCGGAGGGCACCTCTCCGCCGGCCACCAGCTCCCGGTCCGCCTCCTCCAGCGGCCCGGGCCGGGTGTCGGCGGCGGAGGGCAGCGCGGGCGGGTTCTCACCGCGCTCGATGGCGTCCAGGTGCTCCCGGATCACCCGCAGCGGCAGGTAGTGGTCCCGCTGCATGCGCAGGACGTAGGCCAGCCGCTCGACGTCGGCCGGGCTGAACTTGCGGTACCCCGAGGGCGTGCGCTGCGGCTCGACCAGTCCCTCCGCCTCCAGGAAGCGGATCTTGGAGATGGTGACCTCGGGGAAGTCGTCGCGCAGGAAGGCCAGCACCGCGCCGATGCTCAGCAGCTCGTCACCGCCGCGCCGGCGGCCGGCGGGCCGCTCAGCCCGGACCGGCTGCCGCGGGCCCGCGACCACCCCGCGTCCGCCGCGGTCCGCCTGCGGACCGGACGGGGTTGGGGTGGCCGCCCCGAGAGAAGAGGAAGGGGTATTCGTATTCACTCGGGCTCCTGCCGACGTCGTTTTCAGTACCCCCGGTTGTGGCCGGCGAAGAACACCAGCCGGTACTTCCCGATCTGCACCTCGTCGCCGTTGTTCAGCGGCACCTCGTCGATCCGCTCCCGGTTCACGTAGGTGCCGTTGAGGCTGCCCACGTCCGCGACGCTGAAGCCGGCCGGGGTGCGGCGGAACTCCACGTGGCGGCGCGAGACCGTGACGTCGTCGAGGAAGATGTCACCCTGCGGGTGGCGACCCGCCGTGGTGACGTCCGAGTCCAGCAGGAACCGGCTGCCGGAGTTCGGACCGCGCTGCACGATCAGCAGGGCCGAGCCCGGCGGCAGCGCGTCGATCGCCGACAGCACCTCGGCCGACAGGGCCGGCGTGGCGCCGGTGCCGGTCGTGGTGGTGGGGTCGTACGACTCCAGGCCGGAGATGGAGATGGTCGACGTGGTCTCCGCCGCCCCCTCCGGAAGCAGGCCGCCGCGCAGCGCCGTGCCGCAGTTGGAACAGAACCGGGCCGCGGCCGGGTTCCGGTTGCCGCACCTGGGGCACGGAGTGGGGCCAGCCATGTTCACAGCCTCCTGGCGCGGCACACCCGACGGGTTGTGCCCGGCGTACGGATCCGGGGCAAACCCTCCACCAGAGGTTGAGGGTCCTGACGGGAAACCTATGCGCGGCTCGCCGGAGGGGTCAACCGACGCGCCGTAGCCCGCCTGATTCCCCGCGTACTGGGCGGCGCCGCCGTCCCGGTACAGCTGCTGACCTGCGTACGGCGCGGCCTCGGGGGCCGGGCGCATGCCCGGCACTGCGGGCTCGTCCTCCGGTCGGCGGTGACGCGCGGTGGGCGCCTCGACGGCGGCGGCGTCACGGCCCTTGTTACGACCGAACAACTTCGAGAAGAAACTCACGGGCGAATCCCCTTGCGTGTGACAGACCCGCCCGCGGGGCAGGGTGAGAACCTCGGACATGCTGCGGGCCCGGTCGTTGCGGCTCGGGCCCGCTGGAGTGGTACTCCGGCGGTTGGTACTGCGGTTGTTGCTCCGGAGCGTACTGGTGCGAACCAGTCTCGCCCATGTGACGGCGGCGCCCCGCAGCGGGTGCCGCCCGCCCTTGACGGGCCGTTCGCCGGGCGCCCCGTCACTTCGAAGCCGGCTTGGCGTACTGCGGCGACTTCGGGTCCACGAGGGCGTCGACGACCACCTTCTGCTGCTGGGCGATCGTCGCCCGCGCCTGGTGGCTCTCCAGCGTGCGGACGACACCTCCCGGGATGTTCAGCGCGGGTGTCAGATCCTGCGGGTTCCCCACGACCGTGAAGCGGTAGGGCTGCGAGACCTTCTTCCCGTCGATCTGCACCCCACCGGCCGACAGGTCGGTGAAGTAGGTGTTGACCACCACGCGCACATCGTTGATCTGAATCGCCTCCGCCCCCGCCGCTCGAAGTTCTTGCAGGGTGTCCAGCAGCATATCTGCCTTCACCTGCCCTTGGGGATCATCGACCGTGAGTACGATGCCCGGACCAGTGGCTTTGACGGTGCCGGCGAGCACGCCGAGCTCCGTCGCCTTCTTCCTGGTCTGCTCCTGGGCCTCCTTGGCCTGGTTGGAGCTGTTCTCCAACTTCGCCAGGGACTGCTCCAACTCCGCCTTCTCCTGCTGAAGACGTTGCTGACGGCTGTCCAGTTCATCGAGGATCCGCACCAGGTCCTCCTGGCGGGCCCCGCGGAGCTGACTGTGGTGGTCGTTGGTCGACCGCACCTGGATCGCCAGCCCCAGGCCGAGCGAGAACAGCAGCAGCGCCACCACCAGCTGGCCGCGCGACAGCCGCGGCGGCCAGAGCGCCGCCTTCAGGCGCCGCCGGCCGGCACTCCGGTCCGCGACGGGCTCGGGCTCGGGTTCCGGCTCGGACCCCGCTTCTGGTGCGGGCTCCGGGCCCGACACGGGCTCAGCGGCAGGCGTGGACTCCGGCTTCGCCCCGGTCTTCGCCCCGGTCTCCGCCTCGGCCCCGGGGGCCGGCTCGGTGACCTTCGTGAGCCGCAGCGTCGGCTCGGGCACCGAATCGGCCTCAAGCTCAGCCTTAGCGTCAGACTTCTCCGCCGAGGCGACGACGGGCTCCACGGCCTCGGCGGTCTCCCCGGCCGTCCCGGCAGCCTCGTCCGCGTCCGCCGCACCGTCCGTCCGAGGTGCGTCCACGACCTCCCGGACGGGCTTCGAAACCGCCTTCTCGACCGCTTCCCCGTCCGGCTCTCCACCCGGCTTCCCGGCGGCCGGCCCGGCCACCGCTGCCTCCCGCCCGTCCTCCGCCGCGGGCTCGCGGCCCGACTCAGGCACGGAAGACATGGCGCCGGATCGCGGCCGCGTTGGAGAAGATGCGGATGCCGAGGACGACGACCACGCCGGTGGAGAGCTGCGAGCCGACGCCCAGCTGGTCACCGAGGAAGACGATCAGTGCCGCGACCACCACGTTCGACAGGAACGAGACGATGAACACCTTGTCGTTGAAGATCCCGTCGAGCATCGCCCGGACGCCGCCGAACACGGCGTCCAGCGCCGCCACCACCGCGATCGGCAGGTAGGGCACGACGGCGTCCGGCACCTCGGGTTGGACGAAGAGGCCGACGACCACCCCGATCACAAGACCCAGTACGGCAATCACGGTCTGGCTGCTCCTGTCCCTGTCGTGGTCTTGGTGGTTCCGGTCGGCGGACGCCGCTTGGCGGTGGAAGCACCGCTGGTCGGGGCCGACGAGGCGGAAGCGGAAGGCGAGGCCGACGGTGAGACGGACGCACCGGGGCTCTCCTGGGTTCCGGCTCCGGCCGGCGCCGTTGCGCCCGCGGTCGCCGGGGGCGAGGCCTCGGGCGTCACCGGCTGCGCGGTCCGCAGCGTCACCCCCACCGCCGCCGGCAGCGTCAGGTTCTTCTGCACGGAGAGCGTCGACTTGATGCCGTACTGCTCCTGGAGCAGCCGCAGGTACTGCCCGGCCATGTCCTTCTCGAAGGCGGTGAGGAGCTTCGAGCCATCCCCGATCGCCTGGATGTTGTACGGCGGCACCAGCGGCCGGTTGTCCACCAGCACCGCCTCGCCAGCGGCCCGGATCGCGGACAGCGCGGTCAGCCGCTGGCCGTTGATCGCGATCGCCTCGGCCCCGGATCCCCAGAGGCCGTTCACCACCAGCTGCAGGTCGCGGTCCCGCAGCCGGCCGCTGTTGGAGAAGCCCTGCCCGGCCCTCGGGTCGACGTTGCCGCCGCTGCCCGTGCCCGCGGCGTCCTCCAGGACCAGCTTCACGCCCGGCCCGGTGACCTGGCCCAGGCCCACGGCCCCGCTCACCCCGCCGGGATCGGCGTCGCCCGAGGCGAGCGCCTGCTGCTGCGTGCTGTCGACCTTGAGCCGCAGCTCCTGCACCTGCTTCTGCAGCCGGTCGGCCGAGGTGTTGCTGTCGTTGATCCGGTGGATCAGCGCGTCCCGTTCCTTGGCCAGCGAGGGCTCGGCCTTGTGCGCGTTCACCGCGCCCACCGTCACCACCGCGCCGACCAGCGCCAGCCCCGCCCCGAGCGTCAGCAGCCCCGGCAGGGTTCTGGGTATCCGGCTGTCGCGGGCACCGCCGCGCGCGGCGGCCGCCTCCGCGTAGCCCTCGTCCAGGCTGTGGTCCATCACGTTGGTCAGCAAGGACATCGAGGCGTCCGGGCGGTTGTACCGTCCGTTCGGGGCACTCGGCGTCGGCGTCGCTGGCATGGAGACCATCGTCCCATGTCGTCGAGGGGGCCCGTGCACGGCCCCTGAGCTGCACACACGCTGCACACATGACGGAATGTGACGGAGTATTCCGAATGATGTGAAAACGGACAGAGGGGCGCGCGGGTCACACCGCGCGCCCCGCCGTCCGAGGCGGTTCCGAGCTCAGCTCCTGATCGTGCTCAGTCCCGGTCCGTCACCGTCCCGCCCCGTCGACCACGGCCGCCCACTCGTCCAGCAGCGCCTCGGTGGCCTCGTCATCAGGGCCCTCCGCCCAGAGGTGGGTGACCGCCTCGGCCGGGTCCGGGAGCACCAGCGTCCAGCGCCCGTCCGCCTCGACCACCCGGACGCCGTCGGTGGTGTCCAGCCGACGGCTGCCGGCCGCCTCCACCACCGAGCGCATGACCATGCCCTTGGCGGCCCACGGCGTCGCGATGTCCCGGCGCCGGATGTGCGCCTGCGGGATCCGGGCGTCGATCTGGCTCAGCGTGAGCTGGGTCCGCGCCACCAGGCCGACCAGCCGGACGAACGCCGCGGCGCCGTCCAGCACCCCGCTGAACTCGGGCACCACGAAGCCGCCGCGCCCGTCCCCGCCGAACACCGTGCCCTCGGCGGAGGCCGCCTTCGCGAGGTCGTCCGGCGTCGTCGTGGTCCAGATGACCTGGGTGCCGTGGTACGCGGCGACCTGCTCGGCGATCCGGGTGGTGGTCACCGGCAGTGCCACCTGCCCGCTGCGCCGCTCGGCGGCGACCAGGTCCAGCAGCACCAGCAGGGCCCGGTCGTCGTCGATCACCCGCCCGAGCTCGTCCACGAACGCGACGCGCTCGCCCACCGGGTCGAACCGCACCCCGAAGGCCGCCCGCGAGGAGGCGACCAGCTCACCGAGCCTGGCCAGGCCGGCCCGCCGCGTTTCCGCGTCCTCGGTCGGCCGCGCCTCGTCCAGCCCGCTGGAGACGGTGAGCGCCTCGACCCCGAGTCGGCCCAGGATGCTCGGCAGGACGAGGCCCGCGCTGCCGTGCGCGGTGTCCACGACCACCTTCAGCCCGGCCTCCCGCACTCCGGTCGTGTCCACCGTCCGCAGCAGGTTTCCCGCGTAGGAGTCGAAGACGCTGGAGGGGAAGGTCAGGTCCCCGATTTCACCGGGGAAGGCCCGCCGGAACTCCTGGCGCGCGTAGACGCGGTCGAGCTTGCGCTGGCCGGCCTGCGAGAGGTCCGCCCCGCGCTCGTCGAAGAAGAGGATGTCCAGCGAGTCCGGCACACCCGGTGTGGTCCGCAGGAAGATCCCGCCCGCGCTCCCCCGCGCCGTGTGCTGCCGGGCCACCGGCATGGGCACGTTCTCGAGGTCGCGGACGTCGATCGCGGAGGTCTGGAGCGCCGAGATCATCGCCCGTTTGAGCGCACGCGCACCACGCGAGTGGTCACGCGCGATGGTGACGGTGGCACCCTTCTTCAGCGTCGTCGCGTACGCCCCCGCCAGCCGGACGGCCAGCTCCGGGGTGATCTCGACGTTCAGGATGCCCGAGACGCCGCGGACCCCGAACAGGTGCTCCTGGCCGCGCGACTCCCAGATCACCGAGGTGTTGACGACGGCGCCGGCCTCGATGGTCTTGAACGGGTAGACCCGGACGTTCGCCCCGATGATCGACTCCTCGCCGACCAGGCACTCGTCCCCGATCACCGCGCCGTCCTCGATCCGCGCGGCCCGCATCACGTCGGTGTTCTTGCCGACCACGCAGCCCCGCAGGTTGCTCTGCGGCCCGACGTACACGTTGTCGTGCACCACCGCCCTGTGCAGGAACGCGCCGCGCTTGACGACCACGTTGCTGCCCAGCACGGTGTGCTCGCGGATCTCCACGCCGGCCTCGACCTTGGCGTAGTCCCCGATGTACAGCGGCCCGCGCAGCACCGCCTCCGGGTCCACCTCGGCGCCCTCGGCGACCCAGACCCCCGGGGAGATCTCGAACCCGTCGAGCTCGACGTCGACCTTGCCCTCCAGGACGTCCGCCTGGGCCTTGCCGTAGCTCTCGTGGGTGCCCACGTCCTCCCAGTAGCCCTCGGCGACGTACCCGTAGACCCGCTTGCCCTCCTTCAGGAGCTGGGGGAAGACGTCACTCGACCAGTCGACGGACTCGCCCGCCGCGACGTAGTCGAAGACCTCGGGTTCCATCACATAGATACCGGTGTTCACCGTGTCGGAGAAGACCTGCCCCCAGGTCGGCTTCTCCAGGAACCGCTCGACCCTCCCCTCCTCGTCCGTGATCGTGATGCCGAACTCCAGTGGATTCGGCACCCTCGTGAGACAGACGGTGACCAGAGCGTTCTTACTGCGGTGAAAGTCGATCAATTCCGAGAGATTGAAGTCGGTCAACGCGTCACCGGAGATCACCAGAAAGGAATCGTCCTTGAGCGCGTCCTCGGCGTTCTTGACACTCCCCGCAGTGCCCAGTGGCGTCTCCTCGTGGGCATAGGTCAGATGCATGCCCAGCTCTTCGCCGTCACCGAAATAGTTCTTGACCAGCGACGCCAGGAACTGCACGGTGACGACGGTGTCGGAGAGGCCGTGCCGCTTCAGCAGCCGAAGCACGTGCTCCATGATCGGCCTATTGGCGACCGGAAGCAGCGGCTTCGGCATGCTGGAGGTCATCGGGCGGAGTCGGGTGCCCTCGCCCCCTGCCATTACAACGGCTTTCATTACGGGTGCGTCCTCCTTCGCGGTGGTGGACCGGCAGGTCCATCAAAGCGTTCCAGAAGGTTCTCTACCCGGAAGGTATCGTCCGACGCACCGAGGAGGCGTGGGGCTTCTCTCAGATCACGTCTCAGACTGTGGACGCCGGGCCCGCGGTGCTCCCCCGGACGATCTGCCGCGCCTGGACCGCGTAAAGAATCGCGGCCCACCAGTACAAGGTCGTCCCCCACCAGATGAACGCCCAGCTCACCACCTCGGCCGGCCGGGCGATCCAGCTGTCGACACTGCCGAGCAGCAGAAGCGGAAACGCGTACATCAGATTGAAGGTCGCGGCCTTCCCCAGAAAACTCGTCTGGAGCGGTCCGTAACCGCGCCGGGCCAGAATCGGCAGCAGGCCGGCGATGAATGCCTCACGGGCCAACAGGATCGCGGTGAGCCACCACGGCAGAATCCCACGCCACGTCAACCCGACCAGCGTGGACAGCACGTACAGCCGGTCGGCCAGCGGATCGAGCAGCTGCCCCACCCGGCTGATCTGCCCCCACCGGCGGGCGAGCTTCCCGTCCAGGTAGTCGCTGATCCCGCTCAACATCAGGATCAGCAGTGCCCAACCGTCATTGTTGGGCCCGTCGAAGACCGGCCACAGGATGAGCCAGAGGAAGAGCGGAACACCGACCAGCCGGCCCATGCTCAGCATATTGGGGATGGTGAGGACGCGATCGGTCTGGACCCGCGTCTCCTGGACCTCCACCCGGGGGGCCTCCTGTCCCGTGTGACGACAATTGCATGTTGACCCTACAACAGAGAAGCCCCCGACCGGTTCACCCGGCGGGGGCTTCTCTAGAAGAATTGTTCGGCGGCGTCCTACTCTCCCACAGGGTCCCCCCTGCAGTACCATCGGCGCTGTAAGGCTTAGCTTC